>CAUYXQ010000177.1:0-3429 GCA_963577015.1 Candidatus Thalassarchaeaceae archaeon | reverse complement strand
CGAGAATGGCTGGATAAAGGCAAAGGTAGTCCAAGGAACCTCCCGTGTCCGTGCACTAAAACGTGCTGAGCAGAAAGCCAAAGGCCGCAGAAAAGGCCAGGGCAAGCGTTCAGGAACTGCAAATGCCCGTAATCCACGCAAGCATCGCTGGATGAAGACCATTCGCTCCCAGCGCCGTACACTCAAAACGATGAGAGAAGATGAAACTCTCACCGCTAGCAAATACCGCCACTACTACCTAAAAGCCAAGGGTGGATCATACCGGTCCATCGCTCATATGAAGAGTCAAATGGTGGTTGAAGGTATTGAATTCAGAGGTGATGAATGATGGCTCACGGTCCAAGACAGAGAAATAGATTCCGCCGCAGAATGGAAGGATTAACCGATTATCGGAGACGCCTAAAACTTCTTAGAAGTCGTAAGTCCAGAGCTGTAGTAAGAATATCCAATACCAGAACCACCTGCCAATTGGTAGATTGGTCAGCCGAAGGCGATATGGTGAGCATCACCAAAACCGGAGGGGATTTGGTGGCTAATTATGGCTGGCCAGAGAGCATGAGTCAGAAGAACGTCCCTGCCTCTTACCTAGTCGGTTTCGCAATGGGCAAAGCAGCATTGGCTGCTGGCCACAGCGAAGCCGTGCTCGACATCGGTCTTGCCGCTAGTTCCTCGGGTTCAAGGGTTTTTGCAGCACTCAAAGGCATGGTCGATGGCGGCTTGGAAATTCCACATAGCGATGAAATCATCCCTAGTGATGAACGTATCAGCGGCACCCATGTCGATGATGCTTTCACCGCTGCCCTAGAAACAACCAAAGCAAAAATCGAGGAGGCTTATTGATGAGTGAAGAAACCACCGAAGATGTCGATGTTACTGCAATGGCTCCAGGGCTGATTCAAGCCTTTGCTCCGCAAGAAGAAGAGGAGCAACAAGGAGATCGCAGACGCCGGAAAAAGCCGGATGACGCGATTACCGGACTGCGTAAGTGGGTACCTAAGACTCGCCTTGGACACGAAGTAATGGCTGGAAGGATACTTACATTTGAAGCGGCGATGGCTTCTGGACTACCTATTAGGGAAGTCGAGATAGTCGATGCACTTATTCCCTCTCTTGAAGATGATATAATCAAGGTCAACATGGTTCAAAGAATGACTGACAGCGGACGTAGAGTTCGCTTCAACGTCATGGCATGTGTCGGTAACCGTGATGGATATGTCGGTCTGGCAATGGCAAAGGGAAAAGAGGTTTCATCCACTATTCGTAAGGCGATTACCGCGGCTAAACTGAATTTGATTCAGGTTCAGAGAGGAAATGGCTCATGGGAATCCAGCGTTGGACCTGGAACTAGCGTCCCCTTCAAAGTAGAAGGTCAGTCCGGATCTACCCGCGTCACCTTGATGAGTGCCCCTGCAGGCAAGGGGCTCGTAATCGGGGAGATGGGCAAGCGTGTTCTACAATTGGCTGGGGTCAGTGACGTTCTCTCGAGAACCAAGGGCCAAACCCAAACCACCATCAATTATGCAGCTGCTACCTATAATGCGTTAATCGAAATCAACAAGACTCGTGTTTCAGATGCAATGCGTCAGAAATTATTCATCCATAAAGGGAGGCTATTAGAATGAGTCAGATAGTTGTCAGAGTTCGCTCCGATGTCGGAGTCGAGCGTACCATAAAAGAGACATTGCACATGCTTAACCTTACAAAGGTCAATCACGCAGTCATTATTCCAGATAATCCGCAATATGCAGGAATGTTACAGAAGGCTAAGGATTACATCACCTGGGGCGAGGCTACAACCGAGATGGTCGAGTCAATGCTCAGAGAGAGGGGCCGCCTAATTGGTGACAAGCCCCTTACCGATGATGTTGTTGCTAGTGAAAGTGAACACAAGAATATAGCGGCTCTTGCCAAGGCAATTGCATCTGATGATGTTTCTGTCAAGGCAGTAAATGGATTGAAGAGGGTTTTCCGTCTACATCCGCCACGAGGTCCAAAGGGCTGGGGTGGAATCAAGAGGTCATTCAAGGTCGGAGGAGCACTCGGGCCAAGAGGAGATGCGATCAGTTCTTTGGTCGAGAGGATGATCTGAGGTGAGATGATGGGTAGAACAAATAAATTCAGAGGAAGATGCCGAACTCACGGCCGAGGCCACAAGGCTGGGCGTGGTGCTGGAAAGCGTGGTGGAAGGGGTCTTGCTGGTATCAATAAGCATCGTGTTATGACTCGCATCAAGTACATGCCTAATCACTGGGGAATGCACGGTTTCAACCGTGACCCAAGCCTAAGAACTGTTTACAATACCTGTAATGTCAGCGACCTAGAGCGTCTTGCCGATGGTGCGAAAAATATTGACCTCGCTGAACATGGCATCGACAAGTTGCTCGGCAGCGGTCGCATTTCAAGCGCAATTACCGTCTCGGTTGAGCACTGGAGTGCTAAAGCCAAGGAAAAGATAGTTTCAGCCGGTGGATCGATTGAAGGTTCCGAAGGCGATGAAGAGTGGGATGAGGATTAATCCTACATTGATGATAATGTGCAGAGGTGAGATGAATGAGTAAGAGATCGGTTCCATGGGCGGTTGCCTTAGTTGGTCTGCTTTATTTCGGTACGTTGGTCTATTGGCAATCAGATGCCCTTTTCGGCGACGTCACAATGTACGATAACGACGCTGCGGTTTTCGGAGTGGGGTTATCGGTAGTATATGTCGCATTCATGATGTTGGCTTTCATGAAAGAAATGCCAGCTTCACTCAAAGAAGTTCCAATCATCGGCAAGTATGGTAAATTGATAACTTGGTTGATATTCGTCGGTACCGCTGCTTGGTATGCCCGTCCTAGTGGTGATCATGCCGAGTCGGTAGGTTTCTTGATGGTAGGAGTACTGCTGCTCGGTTTCGCTGCTGCAGCGGCATTGACTTGCTTCATTTATTCGGGTGAAAAAAGCAGCCGTCTTTACGCATTACATCGCTTTGTCGATGTCTATCCAGCTATCACCAAACCAGACCGTCACGTTCGTTTCAACGAAAAATTGTGGACTACAACTCTGGTTCTAATAATCTACTTTGGAATGACCAATGTTATGCTATGGGGCCTTTCTGGTCAAGCTCTCGATTTGTTCAGTGGCTTTAGGTCGATTATGGCTGGTGCCAGTGGGACCATCATGCATCTTGGTATCGGCCCAATCGTTACTGGATCGATTATCATGCAATTATTCGCAGGGGCGAAAATCATCCGTCTCGACCTGTCAAACACCGAGGATAAAGCGATGTACCAAGGTGTGCAGAAACTTCTCGTCCTGATAATGATTCCAATTGAGTCGATACCTCAAACCTACGGATTCCTCGACCCAACTCAGGATTTGATCAATAGTTACGGTCTCGGTTGGGCTAATTTCGTTATCGTCGGCCAATTATTTGCCGGCTCATATCTG
>CAUYXQ010000176.1:0-3431 GCA_963577015.1 Candidatus Thalassarchaeaceae archaeon | reverse complement strand
GTCCTCCGGCGTTCTTTATTATGGTCCAATGCGAAAAAACGGTCTTCATCTTGAGTTTTCGGCATGGAGTGACGGCGAAGATGATTTCATGACATTAATTGAGAAGGATGGAAATAAAATCATTAAGGAATCTGAATATAATCTTGAAAAAAAGGGGCTAGCGCCTGCTGTCTACGCATTGATTGATCTCATAGAAAGAATGAGTTCTACTCCCACAGTTTGGGATGAGGTTTCTTAGGATAGGGAATGAATTTCAAACCCCAAACTAAGGGCCATTCGATTGAATGGGTAGTCTCGAAGAGTAGTATACACAAGGGTGGCCACTGTAACGCCCGCATTACAGAGGGGGCCTTTGTAGGGATGGATTTCAGAATAGGAATGGTATTATTGATAGCAAGCGGCCATCCAGCCAGATACATGCATCCCAAAATCAATGTTCTTGGAACCGAGATTGAACCATGTTCAGTAGACCCTATTACAGGATGGTATCGTGATGGTTGTTGTAATACCAATCAGGATGACCGTGGTTTGCACGTCATCTGTTGTATCTTGACCGAAGGATTTCTTGAATTCGCCCTCTCTCAAGGTAACGACTTAATCACTCCCGCACCGCAACACGGTTTTCCCGGATTAAAACCCGGTGATCGCTGGTGTGTTTGCGCCCAGACTTGGCTCGATGCTGTCGATGCTGGACTAGCTTGCCCAATCTCACTTGAAAGCACTCATGAAGAGGCTCTGTCACTCATATCAATAGATATCTTGCAGGCACATGCCGAGTAGTGCCCACATCGCTCATACATCTGAATAGTCGTTCTTTTCTTTTCCATCGTGATATTCGATAAATTCGTATTCAATGTCATCGTGATCAAGGAAATAATACCGAGCCCTACTGTTGTGGTTGGGAGCGTGTAAACCCTCCTTGAAGCCCCCCTCTCTCATTCGTTCAACCAGTGATAATACATCATCGACAACAATACCGATGTGGTTGAAACCGATGTGGTAATAGGTTTCGTGATTGCTTTTTTCTCCGACACCACGGTCTTCTATACAGAGGTAGTAATCATCGTCACCGAAATGAACCCAGCGCGGACATAGTTCACTCGAACCTTGCCCTCTAATTCGCCAACTCGGAATTGCAGTTTGAAGAAACTCAACCGTTTTGTCAATATTACTGGAGATGAGATTGATGTGTTCGACCATCGCCATGAAGTTGAGACCACTATTGCCACTAATAGAATTAATGGCTCAAGTCAAGACTTCGAGCAAGCGATCTTGCTCGGCTGCTCTACGCAATTCAATTGCGATTCTACGACCACTTGAAACCGGCTTGCGCCAGGTCGAATTGCCGTATGGGTGACCGGCATTCATGTGGACATTTGTGCCGCCGCCTAGTCTTGGAGCAACATCATAGATGTAGTAATTCATATCTTTATCAATACAGGTTTGCAAGCAGAATGGTCCAATGACACCTGGGTCGTAATGTTCTTTACTAGCGGTGACGAATTTTTCACCTAGTTCGAAAGCGGTCTCCAAAAGTGATTCACGAATGGTTGCGGTATTGTGGCCGACTACGGTCATCTCTGGAATTTGCTGATTTGATGGCATTGTCATTTGTTGTGGTGCTGGCAATCTTACGTGCCCATCCAATGAGGATTCAAATCGCCAATCGACACCGAGCAATTCTAACTTAGACATCTCTTCCTCAATCGGACTATAGAAAAAATTCAGATTGAAAACAGGGCCGATTACGTAGCGCTCAATACGGGCACCTTCGAGGCTTGCTTGATCAATAACTCCATCTTTGAGAAGAACCTCACTTTTCTGTTGATACTCTTCAAAAGATGCACAGGTGAAGAACCCTCTTTCCAACTTCTTCTGTGCGTGATGTAATTTGACTATTACCAGACAATCGATATCCTCTGGGTTTGCGATGGCTTCGGGATAAGGTAGCCCTGCTTTGTCGAGAATCCAATAATAATCTTGCTCCTCAGTACGTTCTTCCATTCTTAGCATATTACGACTTCCGAACATAGGTACGTGGAAATTATTTTCGATATCATTAATGCTACTATAGGAGGTGAACGAACGATTTGGAACGTAGATTACATTCCTATCGCGCATCTTCTGTTGACGATCTGGATTGATGACATCGTTGAAACTATCGAGGACAATCGCTTTGTCGACCATTCCTCTGCGGACACGACCCGATGGTGTCCTCTGAGTTTTGAAATATTCTGAATAGGTTTTTTCTCGACCTTTTTGGCAATATGCTACGGTGGAAAACCCCTCCTCAATTGCGCCATCGCAGATATCTAGAGCGGAGTGGCTAGCAGTCATCCCTATACGGAGTTTGAGACGCTCATAATCTTCAAGGATACCAGCGATTTCATTTTTCTCGATCATATTGAGAACCTCCGTCTGCATCGTATTAATCGAATCTCTGTAATTGCATTAACTGATCGGTAGTTAGTGTATCGCCACTCATTAACTTGCTCATCAAGTCCTGAATTTCGATACGTGCGCCCTTCTTACCACCTCTATCACCACTGCCACGACGAGCTCTGAGGATATCTTGAATAGAGTGTAGGCAACGCAGTGAAACGATATAGTAATGATGGGCCTTATCGGCCTCCTTCTTTGAACGTCTTAGGTCCCGGTGACTAGACTCAGCCTTGTCCCTTTGACGGTCGACTTCCTTATTCCACTGCAACATCAAATCGTGCGCCTCCTGGGCAGCATTTGCGGCTTTTTGCACTTCGAGATGAGCAAATTCCTGGGATTCCATGGCTGCTTTGAGTTCGGAACGAGCGTCTTTCAAACTCTCATCACCATCCTCTGCCAGTTTCATCTCTCTTACCTGAGAGCGGATTTTTTTGATTTCCTCCATGACCTTCTTCTCATTCTGACCTGTGTGCTTACCCATTTCGAATTCCAGTTCCAAACGGTCGGCACGGCGGCGAAGTTCGTGTACAGTCATCGGACGGTCACGACGCCCCCTACCTCTTCTGTCATCTTGTTGAGACTCTGCCGGCTGGCCACGAGCAGTATCTAGGGTGGTTTTTGCCGCCTTGACCTTGTCATTTCCCTCGGTTCTGATCTTCTTCATATCACGGACGACTTCGTTCATCTGTTCCCGGATTTCACGTTGTTGACGTACGTTTTGAATTAGTTCACGAACCTCGGCATTGAGTTCGTTTCTGGTGATGGTACAGGTCTTGGTTCGGGCATTCCATTCGTCACGAGAGTTGCGATAGATTGTCGCTTTTTCGTCAACTAATTTACGCTTCTCTTCAAGGACCTGCTCCAAATCTGCCATAGTTCATCTCACCTGTTCTGTGCACAGCTCCCGCCATCGCACAGCGCTCCGTGATGCCCCCTCCATTTAACCTAATCCAATGCGCAACTGCATCAAAGGATACGTTCAAGACCCG
>CAUYXQ010000175.1:0-3470 GCA_963577015.1 Candidatus Thalassarchaeaceae archaeon | reverse complement strand
CAATTCGCGCTATCAATGCCGCCAAGAATAAACCGAGAATACGTCTATGATCGTGCATCGACCATGGTATCAGTGCCACTAATAACATCAGATGATAGCCATAATGAATTTTTGAATAAAAGATGAAAATCACCAGAATACAAAGACTGAAACCACGAATAGAATCAAGATTACCTCTGCCGACCATCGCCCAAATACCGATTATACTGAGGATGAATAAGCCGTGCAATAAACCGGTTGGCACCACCAGACCAACCCTAGCCAAGAATGCCCACATCGACATACCGCGAGCGATTGCAATATCCTCTTTGAGGCCGGTCAACCCCACCGGTTCCTTACCCAATAGATAGAACTCAAGGAAGGGAATGAAATCATCACCAGCAAAAATCAGGAAGGGCAGACAGATAAGGAAGGCGCTGCCAATACCGATGCCGACAATTCTGAAGCGGGTTTTCCAATCATTGCTAGCAAAGAATATCAGTGGTGCAACCAAGGCCGGAAATAATTTGGTCATGGTTCCGATTCCAGCGAAAAGAGCGGCTCTATACCACAATTTCTTAAGCATCATCGCCATGATAAATAATAGAAAAAGCGGTAGTATTGTATCGTCTTGAACCATGGCGGTAGCGGTATAGACGGCAAAGGGACTACTTTGATAGAACAGCGCAGCTGCGAAGCCAACTCTATTGTTTGCAAGTGAAGAAATCATCAGAAACATTACCCCGCTAGTGAGAAAGGTGAAACCAGCAAACCATAATTGCCAAACGATAATATCATCGCCGAGAATCATCGGTGGAGTGAGCAAATAATTTATCACTGGCGGGGTCAGTGTAACATTATCTGTATCGCGGTAAAGCAAATCACCATCAAGAATTGTACCAGCCCTATCACGAAATATATCGAGGTCGGTATTCGCTTCGTGTTCAGGGTTTGGCGAAACGATATAACCAGCGATAATCGGCATCACCGCCAAAATGTTGACCATTAGCAAAGTCAATAAAATTCTACTTTTTGGTGCTTCATCGACCCATTTCAGTATCAAATCAAGCAATCGGTCGGCCTTAGCAAATAAATTACCGCCCTCCACTCTTGCCACCAATCCGTGCTCGGACTACTCAACTTATGAGATAATGTCTTATTCACGAGCCTGAGGAGGTCAAATGATGACCACAGGGAATCGCGCCGAGGACGTAGCGGTTAGCATTGTCATACCTGTGCTTAATGAAGAGGAGAATATCGAACCTCTAGTCGCTGAAATCGTTGCGGCAATGACTGGAAAAACATTCGAAATACTATTCGTCGACGACGGTAGTAGCGATGCTACCGTCGAAAAAATACTCGCCCAAAGAAAGATTCACTCGATGATTAGAATCCTGAAGTTCAAAAGAAATCAAGGCAAGGCAATCGCCCTTGCTGCCGCATTTGAAATCGCTAAGGGAAAAGTCAGTATCACCATGGATGGTGATCTGCAAGACGACCCCAAGGAAATCGAAAGATTCCTCGCCAAAATGGACGAGGGTTATGAGATGGTCTGCGGCTGGCGCGCAAAACGCAAAGACGGTATTGTCAAACGCTGGCCGAGCAAGATTTACAATGCCATGTCAAGAAAGATTGCCGGGGTAAAGTTACACGATATGAATTGTGGTTTCAAAGCCTATGACACCGAGTTAGCCCGCTCACTCGACCTCTATGGCGATATGCACCGCTATACCCCGGTTTTGGGGGCTATACGCGGTGGTAGAATCACCGAGATTCCCGTCGAACATAGACCACGGGTTCACGGCAAATCGAAATATGGTAACAAGAGATTACTCAGGGGATTATTCGATTTGATGACGGTTGGGTTCCTATTCTCATTTATGGAAAGACCTCTACATCTCTTCGGCAGGATTGGCGGGTTCTTTTCGGCGGTAGGTTTCGCAATATGCGCCTATCTTGTCACCTTGAAATATGCCTATGGTGAAGGTATTGGTGAGCGCCCATTGCTTATGCTAGGTGTATTGTTGATCACCGTTGGCATTCAATTATTCATGCTTGGACTGCTCGGTGAGTCATTCGTTTACCGCTCAAGACAAAATCGTCGACTTGATTTACTCGGTGATGAAATCTGATTATTCCTCTTCCAGTGAGAGCGTAGCATAAATCGAAGAGCCGATTGCAAATGCTATCAATTCAGCAATGATGCTGACAAGTCTGGAAAGCAATGCCAATATCGCACCCACGCCCGCTGCAGCAAAAGGTGCCATCAATTGCGTGAGTGCGCCCTCTCTAGCTCCGAGGCCTGCCGGAAGGATGATGATAGCAAAACCGATTGCCCACGCGAGACTGAAGACTGAAATCAATACCACCAAATCAACTTCGATTCCAATTCCAGACAATAATAATTGATGAGCAATACCCCATCCAATCCAACCTAGTACCAACATCATCAACGCTTGCAAATACGTCGAACGGCTCATCGCCACTGGCGCATCCCACTCTCCTCTGCCAAGCAAAGCGATGGGTTTTCTCAATATTTTCTGTAGTAAATCCGGGGAAAAAAGAGGGAAGAGACTGAGTAAAGCCGCACCTAAAATAAGGGTCCCATAGATACTATCGTTGTAAAGTAGGAAGAGGCTTCCTGCGATCAGTGCTGAAGAAATACTGAGAATGAATTCCCAAGCAAATGACTCCAATACCACCTGTGGACCCCAGCGGCGAGCCAACCATGCTCTGCCAGCGATAAGTGTCACTTTTCCTGGGACATATTTGCCGAGATTACTTACCCACCAAATTGCATATGCACTTCTGGTAGGCATTTTCGCCCCGCAACCTCGCATGATGATTATCCAAATAGCCGGCCATAAGGCCATCATCGACAATATCAATGCACAACCAGCCCAAAAAGAAAGACTTGGTGAGGAGATTGTATCGGCTAGAGAACCCCAACTCGAATGGAGGTCACGGGCTACAAATGAAAATGCGAGAATGATTATGACCACAGCCGAGATTCGGCTAAGCATTTTTTTATCAGCCATCACAAATCCTCCATAAAAGCACTGATTCGTTTTGCGACCTCATTCATATCTCGGTCACTAACACTACTTGGAGCATTACGACTCATCTTCTGCCATGTACCTTGGGCAGCTATCGAATTCAGTGCTACTTCTATCGATTCAGCTGATGCATCGATCAATTGTCCGTTTTCGCCATTGATTACCAACTCTGAAATCTGACCGACATCGGTGGCGATTACCGGTGTACCACAAGCTAATGATTCGATTATCGATACTGGCATTCCCTCGCGTTGAGAAGGCAAGATGAATAGGTCTGCTTCGTGGTAATATTTTGGCAAGTCAGAATTGGCGACAGCCCCTGAAAATGTCACATTTAGCAGTCTTGCTGCACTTTCTTTCAGCTCAGACAAATACGGGCCATCCCCGACAATTGTGAAAGTCCAATCAGGCATTATCCGTGCTGCTGCGATGATG
>CAUYXQ010000174.1:0-3486 GCA_963577015.1 Candidatus Thalassarchaeaceae archaeon | reverse complement strand
CCGAGATGTATGTCGATGATAATTTTGACAATATGGTAAAGCGAGCCAAAAAAGGTATGCCATATGCCTATCTTCACGACGAATCACAAGAGGTAGCATTGGCATGGGGAGCCAAGAGAACCCCAGAATTCTATCTTCTCAACGGTGAAGGTGTGGTTGTTTACCGCGGCAGACTAGACAACAGCCCCCGAGACCCGACCACTACATCAACTAGCGAATTAGTCGATGCGATGGACGCATTATCGATGGGAGAGGCGCCGATTGTAGATCGAACCGAATCAATCGGTTGTTCGATTAAATGGAAGTGAATCCTAATATTGCTCAAGAACCAATTCAGTAGTTGTGCTTGATATTTCACTTGGAGCGGTTAACCAGATGCGGTCGAGCAATTGGCGTAGTGCCATCGTATCATTTACATGAACCAGAGTGATTAAATCGGTCTCTCCGGAAACCTCATAGACGATTTCTATTCCATCCCACCCGGTTATTTCTCCAGCAAAAGAACCAATTTCTGCTCCTGGACTGACCTTGATTCTAACTAGGGCAGTCAGGCCAACCCCCCCTTCTCTTATCGAATATCCTCTAATTACACCAGAATCTTCCATACTTCGGACATGGGTGCGAATAGTTCTCTCACTAGCCCCAACCTTTTTTGCTAAATCAACGAAAGAAATACGCCCGTTTGTCCTTAACTCAGATAATATTGAACGGTCTATCTCCGATATTCTAGCCATAGAACGAGCCGAGGGCGGGCCATTTATCAAGGTATCACAAACGGACATAAAACTCCATATTTAGATAAACATCAGGGAATAACTACTATATTATTACCGGATTCCGGTTAAAGACGTGTCTTTTCAATCGAAACTACAAACGATGTAAAAACACCCGGTTGCTTGAAGGGTGTGTGTCAACTGGCGGGTAATGAGGAGCAAAGATGTCTGATATCATCTCCGGTCTAGATGCAAGGATGGTCCTTGATAGTCGAGGAAACCCTACAGTAGAAGTCGATTGCTATGTCGACGACGTTTTGCTGGGTCGGGCTATGGTTCCAAGCGGAGCTTCTACCGGCGCCCATGAATCTATTGAACTCAGGGACGGCGACCCATCTCGCTGGTTGGGCAAAGGGGTCGACAACGCGGTCACCAATATCGTTGAACCGATACAGGAAGCATTAATCGGCATGCCAGTGGATGAACAGGCTGCTATCGATGGAGTGATGATCGAACTCGACGGCACAGCCAACAAAGCAAATCTGGGAGCCAATGCTACGCTCGGGGTTTCACTTGCTTGCCTGCACGCAGGCGCAGCAACCCATGAATTGCCACTTTGGCGTTATATTGGCGGGGTCGCCGGGGGATTGATGCCGGTGCCGATGATGAATATTCTCAACGGCGGCGCCCACGCAGCCAGCAATGTCGACGTACAGGAATTCATGGTGATGCCACATGGTTTCGATACCTTTCCTGAAGCGTTCCGCGCAGGGGTGGAAACCTATCATTCTCTCAAGAGGGAATTGAAGGCAGATGGCCTTCTTGGCGGAGTTGGCGACGAAGGAGGTTTCGCTCCTAATCTACCGGCGAATGAAGATGGCCTGAAATATATGGTAAGGGCGATTGAAGGTGCGGGATATAGCACTGATGAAATGGGTATAGCCCTAGATGTAGCAGCAAGCGAATTCTACAAAGACGATGCCTATCATATGGATGGAAAAACCCTCTCTGGCGAGGATTTAGCCGATATCTATGATGGCTGGCTGGATGATTATCCAATCCTTTCAATCGAGGATGGTTTTGCTGAAGACGACTGGCGCAGTTGGTCACATTTCGAATCAATAGCGGGACATCGCGTTCAAACAGTAGGTGATGATTTATTCGTCACTCAAGCCGAGAGACTAGCAAAAGGGGTTGATTGCAAAGCCGCTAATGCAATTCTCATCAAGGTGAATCAAGTTGGAACGGTTACAGAAACTCTTGAGACGATGGATCTGGCAGCTCAACACAATTTCAAGTCGGTTATTTCACACCGCAGCGGCGAAACAGAGGACACTACGATTGCCGATCTTGCGGTCGGTACCAGAGCAGGTCAAATTAAAACCGGAGCGCCTTGTCGCTCAGACAGAGTTGCAAAATACAATCAATTATTGAGAATATCTGAAGAAGTTCAGGATTACCGTTCACCGTTCTGAGGGATATTATGCGAAGGGAACTCCTCCCAGTAGTTGTGTTAATGCTGATGCTCTTAATCGTCAGACAAACGTTGCCTTATGTGCAATCAGACCCCAAGGTCGATGCGGGCTTTGAAGTTGAACTAATCACGAACGGATTGGGAGGTCCAACATGTTTACACTGGGTCGATGAAACACATCTTCTCGTCTGCGACAGAGATAGCGGTAGTATTCTTCTACTGGATGAAAATTTTTCAAAAACCACTCTCCTATCTGGTTTGGATAGACCACACGGGGTATTGACAACCGAGGACAGATTGTTCGTCTCAGAAGCAGGAAAACTTACTAGGTATAATTTTTCTAATTATCAAATTAACAATGCTATGGTTTTGGTTGAAGGCATCGACGATGGGAACCACCAAACCAATGCAATCAATTTGTTACCTAATGGTACATTGGTTTGGCATAGCGGTTCGAAGTGCAACGTATGTATCGAACCGGACGAACGTAATGGTGCCTTATTATGGGTCAATCAAAGCAGCGGCGAACACGGGGTATTGGCCAGCGGTGTACGCAACTCATTCGATGGTACATGGGTTACAGACGTGGGCTATGTATTCACTGATAACGGTAGGGACTGGGAAGGAGACCATCCACTCGAAGAGATAAATCTCCTCGTAGATAACGGAGCATACGGCTGGCCCGATGACGACCCAGACAATCCTATACCTGAAGGGACGATTGCACCGATAGCAACCTGGACTGCACACACATCGGTTAACGGAATCGATGTGAGGCCAGAAAACTCATCTCTACCCGGCGGAAAACATACTGTTTATGCTTCAGTATACGGTTCATGGAACACTTTTCTCCCCCAAGGACATGAGATTATAAGAATCGATTTTACCTTGGATAATCAAGGGAATTGGCAGGGCGAATCTACTCGCTTCGCCACTGATCTTGGGACGCCATTGCCGTTGACTTTTCATCCAGACGGCGACCTCTATTATGCAACCTTTGGCAACGACGGCTCGCTTTACCGTATCAAAGGTGTTTGACAATTAGCGGCTTTCAAGCCACTGCCGAAGTCGTTCAACACCTTCTCTGATTTGTTCTTCTGAAGTGCCACCACTAAAGCGAATCAACCCCTCACCGGATTCCATTAGCGATGCAGGAATCACCTGAACTTTCGCTTGAGAAAGTGCCTGTTCTGCGAATTCAATATCGGTCATGCCAGTGCCTCTGATGTCAGCAAGAATATAGAAAGCGCCTTCGGGAGCCGGCGCTTCAATACCTGGTATCTCACTCAAAAGCGCATG
>CAUYXQ010000173.1:0-3493 GCA_963577015.1 Candidatus Thalassarchaeaceae archaeon | reverse complement strand
CAAGCGCCGATTATCTCTGTTCCCAGCGCGGTTCTCGCCCATGAAGCTAATCATGAATTCATTGCACAAATCAGTGATTCACCTCTCTCATCACATGATTGTAGTTGGAACATCAGTGGGCTTGAAAGTAATATTAGCGTGAATCTTTCACAATTTCCAGCTGACACCAATCTCTCTGTCGAATTGAGTTGTAGCGATGATGGTGGATTGATTGGCCAATGGCAAGGAGAGTTTTTACTCGATGATGAAGCACCGGTTATTCACGAGAATTCAGACTTGATATTGTACTCCCCAAATAGCGCATTTGAATGGATGTTGAATATAAGTGATGATCACGATGAGAATCTTGAGGTAACATGGACTAGCAATAAGACACTAAATTGGACATATTCAGGCCAATTTCTCAGCACATCGTTCTTTGTCGACTCCTCATTAAATTCTGCAACCGATACTATCGAGCAGAGGCGTTTACAGCACCAACCAGTTCAATATTCTCTCGAAGTTGAGGTAATGGATGATGCTGGTCACATCAGCAATGCAAATTGGATAGTCGAATTAATTGACATTTCTGCACCGATACTGATTCCGGTATTGGAAGCAAAGATCAACGACACGTGGATAGAGGCAGAGGAATTCACTTTTGGCGAGGAGATTCGAATGAATATCAATCAGAGCTTCGACGACTACAATGCGATAACCGAACTGAATTTTGTGTTATTTAGCGAAGAATTTGGGCGATATAACCTTTCATGGGATGAAATCAATGATTATGCTTTCCCGGTATTATCGCCCGGAATACATCATTTTATATTGATTGTAGGCGATAATAGTGGTAATTTAGCGAGCAAGTATATCGACATCCCAGTCAATCCCCTCAATGGTAGCCAATTGGCAATTAGTATGATTTCCGGTAATACTGATATCGAAGTGGGAATTAATCGCCTACACATCACAGTTGAAAACGGTCTTGGCTCTCCGGCTATATTCATGGTTTGTCAAGGAGAACGTTGTGTTCAAAGCGCAATCAAAGGTGCAACTTTTGCAGGTCCTGCTACTTCGGAAGTGGCATTGGATGTCGAATTGGGATGGTGGGAAAGTGTGGAATTGAAATTATCTTGGGCTGATGATTCAGGTAATGAAGCCACGATTTATCATCCAACAGAAATAAGCAGTGGTTCTGGAATTGGGGCGTTGGAAATGGCGACGATTATCATCGCCTTAGCAGTGGGAATATGGTTTATTAGGCAGAGGAAGAAACCTCTCTTTTGAAGTCGATGACGGATGTGGTCAGGTTATGGAGGAGGTACAATCAGTAGAGTCTGCATTGGCTCGCGAGTCGGCTACTATTCAATTACGGGTGGAGAAATTATCCGCATTTTGTGCCCTCACATTAATTGTAGCAGCAATTGCCCTCGCTTGGCCTAGCCTAAATGATTCGACGGGAAACTCCTCGGCAAAGGTAGGCGGCCTAGGACTAGCAGTCTTGGTACTAACATGGGGGATGTTCGTTCAAGACCTCGGCATGAATGAATCGAAATCGAGAACGAGAATAGGTTCTATCGTCGGTATTGCTTGGCTCCCCCTCGTATTGATGGGCATGCGTTATTTGAACGGAAGTATACTCGAGGTTGGAGGTGGCATCATGATAATAATCACTGGGCTTATCCTGAAAAGAGAGGAAGGTCAAATTCTAATAGGTGGCTTAGAGGTTCTTCGTTTCAAATCGGTAATGGATATAATCGGTTTGATATGCGCGATTTCAGTTGCACTGATGGGGGGAATCTCACAGAGGATTATCTACGCACAATGGTCGTTGATTATTTTGATTTTGGCCATGATAATTCGTGCTTGGGTAAGTGCTGATGAAAATCGAGAATTGCGCAAGGAGTTTTCAAAGCGATTACACTTGTTGGAATACAGAATTCTGGAATTAAGGACAACCGGTGCTGCAGTCGATCAGGCAGCAAGCCTGATAATGACTGCAAATGAGGAAGGATATCGTGACTTAGATGTCGGTATGGGGCTGCTCGATAATGCTGAAGAGGAGATAGAGCGCTCATTGTCTTTAGCCGATGATGTCAACGCTATTCAACAAGATGCATTGCAACACATCGTCAAGGCAGAAGGAATCGCTCCAATAATCAAGCGTCCACGTAAAGCCTATGTAATGGGCGAACGAGAGGTAACTCTTGGTAGTTTACGCGAGGGTGAGTTCTTATTCCGTCAAGCCAAGAGTCGGGCAAATGAGGTTATTCGCTGGTGGCAACTGGCCGAGAACGCAATCGAAGAAGGATCTAAACTTCTCTCTGGCAGAGAGGGAGAAGAGATGCAAGGTCTTCGCGATTTATTGCGAGAGGCCAAGGAAAAGTTGGCAGCAGAAAAGCCGCAAAAATCCTATGAATACGCAACGGTTATTCCAATACAACTCGAGGGAGCTGATGTCGCTACAGACCAAGCCGAAGAACGTCTTGCCGAGGCTGCAAAGCAATTGAAGGCAGCAGATGGACTTGACCTTATAGTGCTAAATTCGCGTTTAGATCAGGCAGAAGAGTCATTTGCTCAAGGCAATTATTCTCTTGCATCTGGACTTGCAGACGGTATTCTCAGAGAACTTCTAAGCGAAAGAGAAGCTATGGAAGATGTCAGGAGAGCGTTGCGTCAGAAGAAGCATCTGCTTGCACGTTGGAAAAATCGCGCAGATAGTGAAGTATGGCAAGCGAGATTTACCGAAATCGAGACAGCGGTTGATGAATTACAATGGAGCCATGCAGCCACGTTATTGCAGCGCTTGACCGCTGATCTCGATTCTGAAGGCAAGGCAAACGAGGATGCACTCGAATTGTTAGAATATGTTCAGAAGGAGTGGAAAATCCTGCGCAATCAATGCGAAGCGTCGTCGATTGGTGTAGGTGATGAACAAAGGGTTGCAGCCGAGCGAGAGGTTGCTTTAGCACTTGCAGCACATCAAGAATCCTTAACCGAAAAAGCTCTAGAACATCTTGCTTTAGCAGATGGCTTGATGGAGAAATTAAAGCGTAGGGTATGATCAATCGAGCAATCCAGCCTTTCTACAGGCAGAGACATCTATCCAGCCAGGAAAGCCGATATCAACGGGCATATTGCCGATAGTAGTTATCAAACCCGAAAGAAGAAGATGGGTACCAAGTGGCACTTCCTTTTGCCAATCGAGGCTTTTCCAATATTTCCTCGATGGTTTTGGTTGGTCTATTTCCGCTCTTATTACCCAAGCATTTGCATCCCATGTGTGATGCTGCAATTGAGAGGTAGTGTTGTCTGGAGCAGGTTTGACAGTATGGGTATTAGACCACATCGATCGCCATTCTTCACTTGTTTCATCAAACCAACACAATCCAGTGGTTTCGGTTTCAGGTAATTTCAATTCATCTTCCATACCAAAATATCGAATCAACCATCGAAGGTGCGGGTGACGGAATGAATGTTCTGCGCATTCTACGATAATCTCTTTGGCAAT
>CAUYXQ010000172.1:0-3511 GCA_963577015.1 Candidatus Thalassarchaeaceae archaeon | reverse complement strand
AGATCTGGAAGAAGGTATTAGAGTGGCTGAAGAAGAAGATGCAAGGGTTCTTGCTTTAGAGAGTGAGTCAGAGTGATATTTGTCACTCTGTGAAGAGTAATGGTCATGAAGTGGATTGTAGTCCAACACAACAGGCGTACGCTTTAGAGGTGAATGGGAATGGGGGTAAAGAGGTCAGCATATCGTCAACCTGTCACCCCAGAGGGTTTGAAAGCCATCGAGAATGGGACATTAACCTGGCTCGACGACGAGATGTACAACAACCTCAACACCGGTGTTCTCGAGCAATATCTAGAGGAGAAAAACCTCAAGGAATCATTTGAGATAAGTCACTGGGATACCAAGAAAGTTCTGATTGGTATAGCAATAGGAGCTGTTTTTAGTGGTGTTACCGCATATATTGGCCTAAAGTTGGGCTTGGCGATTTCAGCGGCCTGGTATATCGCCTATCTCTTGGGTATGGCACTAAAATGGTCGCCTTCCGAAGTTAATATAGCGACTTCGGCAACCACTGGTGCTACCCATGCCAGCACCGGTTTCATCTTCACCTTCCCGGCGATTTTTCTGCTGGCAACCAATGCGGATTATGCTCTTGCCGATGGCCCATTGATTTCTCTTGAGGATGGTGAAGCAATGCGCTTAGCCTTTGTTGGTATAGTCGCCAGTATGTTCGCAGGTTTCCTTGGCGTGATGTATTTCATCATTTTCCGCCGGGTATGGCTGGTCGAAGACCCCTTGCCATTACCTGGTTTCGAAGCGACTTTGAAGATGCTCGATATCTCAAGTGATGTTAACGCTGGAGCGGTTATACACGCCCGTGAATCACTCAAGACAATCGGGCTGTGGACCGGTCTTACCATGATTGGCCTATTCTTAATCGATTATCCCTTGATTTGGGTAGGTGAGAGAAAGATCGCTTTGATGGATTGGTTCGCTGAATTGTTCACCGCCGATAGTTTTGGCTTAGCCTCGTTTTATTCTCATGGGAAAATCCATCAGCCCGGAGAAGTGGTTGATGGTATAGCTGATGGCCAAGCTCATTGGTCGGCAGAAATGTGGTACAATCCGTTTTCCTATACCTATCTTGGAATCGCTCTTACCCCTTCGATGTTCGCAATCGGTTGGTTTATGAAAACCCGGGTTGCCTTTTTGGTCAATCTCGGAACAATAGTCGGTTGGTTCATCTTGGTACCACTTGCAGTCGGCCTGAATATGCCGGTTTACGATGCGATGGTACAAGCGAAAATCCCAATCCAAGACTACTCCAGCAACGGCCATTCATCGGCGTTGCAGATGTTGGCCTTTTCCAAGACGGTGCGTACAGTAGCAATCGGTTCTATAGTAGGCGGTGGGCTCTTTGGTCTAGTTAAGATGTGGCGAACCTTTGCCAATATCTTTGGTGATATAGGTAAGGCTTTCAAAGGCGATGGTAGTCAAGAATACATTGAGGGTAAAGGATGGTACGAATGGCCACTTTCACACATACCACTATTCATGATTCTGACTTTTGTCTCGATGATTGTCATCTTCATTCTGGGGGGATTCCCAATGATTGCATCGATAGTTTTCGCTATTGTATTGATTGCAACTACATTCTTACTCGGTGCGATTGCGGTTAGGGTAATGGGCGAAACCGGTATTGAGCCGGTGAGTGGAACCTCTTTCATCGTGTTACTAATGCTACTTGGCGTATTCTTGAATTTCCAGGATTTCCTCAAACTTTCAACCGAAGAAGCGGTTTTACTGGGATTGGTGGGAACCACGGTTTTCGGCTCAGCAATTTCGATGTCGGGGACGGTGATTGGTGACTATAAGAACAGCCTATACATCGGTAACCGTCCCTATCACATTTCCAAGGGTAACATCATGGGCGTGGTTCCTGGGGCAATCATCGGTGCAGGAGTTGCAATCTTCCTCTCGATTCAATTGGCAGAGGGCCGTATCGATTTGATTGCACCTCAAGCAAATGCATTCGCGACTTTCTCAGTCATCTTTGCCGAGGGTCAGGGTGATTTGACTCTGCTCGGGCTTGGTTTCCTTTTGGGAATGTTCGTCGAGTGGGCTACAGGAATGGGTACATCATTCGGTTTAGGTATGTATCTCGACGTGCCACATACCTTACCGATGTTGATAGGCGGTGTTGCTCGTGACAAGTGGGAAGACAAGAAATTACAACCACGTATCGATGCAATCAAAGAAAAAGAAGGAACGACTGCGGCAGAGAAACAACGTGCACTAATACTTCTGGGAACCTTCATGATCGCTGCGGGATTATTGACAGGTGAAGCATTCTTTGGCACTGAAAGCAGTGTACTTTCCTTTATCGATTCGCTTTGGCCAGAGGACTTTGCCAATAGTAGTACTTGGTACATCGCTCGCCTAGTGAGTTTCGTCGCTCTCAATGTCATCATCGGTGGGCTGATTTACTTCTTATTCAAGCGAGCAGGAGTCATCGGTGGCTCAGAGCCAGAGGAAGCACAACTCCTCGACGTTTGAGCGTGATAATGATGCGTATCCCCATCTGGGTGTGGATTATTCTACCTCTCGGGGTATTGGGCGTTTCAAGTGCAGGTGCAATACTTCAGCACGTCGATGAGATTCCACCATTGATGAGAGCATCCTGGCGTTTACAAATAACCGCATTGATGCTTGCACCATTGATGATTTGGCAATGGAGAAAGACCACACCAGAGATAAGATCCAAGGTGTTTGAGGGAAAAAACATACGCTTGCTAGTGGCTAGTGGAATTGCATTAGCACTTCATTTCGCTTTCTGGGTTAGCAGTTTGGACCAAACCAGCCTCGCTCATAGTTTGCTATTCGTCACCGCACATCCATTGGTAATAATCTGTGGTGCAGCGATTTTTGTGCGCCGGCCAAGCCGATACGAAGTCATCGGTGCTATGTTGGGTTTGGTTGGCGCAGCCATTACCCTAATCGATGTCAAGGATGGTGGAGAGGTCACATTGCTCGGCGACACCCTAGCCTTTCTAGGTGCCATTACCGTGGTCGGATACATCGTCATTGGTCGCATCATGCGACCATGGTTACCCATATTCATCTATGCTGCTCCGGTGACTGTGATTGCGGCGGTATTGCTGATACCCCTGTCTTATCTCTTCGATGAAAATAGTTCTGCCTTTGGCTGGATAAACTCATCCTTATTGCCGTGGTTTATCCTCCTTGCCTTTTTGGCAGGAATTGTCGGCCATACCGGATTGAATGCTTGTTTGAAGCACGTTTCACCATTGGTAATCTCAATTTCTGTGACCATGGAGCCACTGATTGGTTCATTGATAGGTTGGATGTTCTTTAACACTGCAATACCTAGTAAATGGACTCTACTCGGTGGTCCACTATTGCTTACAGGTGTGCTATTGATTGTAATATCAGGTGATAAGTCTCAAGAGCAGGAACCAGGTGGTTATAGCGATGAGTGATAGTTGGTTATTGTTGACTAATGACGATGGTATTGAGGCTCGTCCATTGCATTTGCTAATCGCAGCATTAT
>CAUYXQ010000171.1:0-3570 GCA_963577015.1 Candidatus Thalassarchaeaceae archaeon | reverse complement strand
ATCCCTTAGACCCCCGAGTGTATCGTTCATTACCACTATCATCAATGTCACATCTTCTCCTTCTACTCCCTTGGTGACATCAATATCTTGTGGTAGTGCTAAGAGTATTGCCTTAGCATCTGCTGCCGAACCTTGCCAATTGAGAACCACTTTCTGCTCATCGGCCATACCCGTGGGAACAGGAGATGACAGATAGGCTTTCATCACATTAGCCAACCCAAGGGCATGGTTGGTTTACCACGGGCATTGTCTGGTGCGGGGGGGGTCGATCTTGGTGAAGGAAGAACCGACCACGAAGGACGCAAAGCAGTAATCCTCTATCGTGACGGTGATCCAAGTGAACTTGAAGCATTACTATTATCGATGGGAATCACTTGTGTTGAGCGCATTCATCAATCTGGTGGAGACGACCCGCGTTGTTATTTTGGTAAAGGCCGATTACAAGATGTGGCTGATGAATTGGAAAGTACCCACTCTGGTCATTTGTGGAGTGGGGTGGAAATAGTGGTATTGCATTGCAATGCAACCCCCCGGCAACTGGTAGCAATCAGTGAGATAATTACAGTAGAGGTCTGGGACCGGGTACGATTATTACTCAATCTATTCATGAATCATGCCAATAGCGTCGAGGCCCGAACACAAGTACGAATCGCTAGATTACAAGCCGACAGAACTGTACTCAGGGAATTGGCTTCCAAGAGAACCAGCGGTGAGCGAGCAGGATATGGTGGGGGCGGCGCTCAGGCATTACAAGATGTACTTTCCACGGTTAACCGCGAGTTGGTCGCATTGCGAAAACGTCAATCTCGCCATGTGAAAGCCCAAACCGAAAGACGCAGACAAAGAGTGCGCACCGGTGCAAAAATCCTCGGTTTAGCAGGATATACCAATGCCGGAAAATCAAGTCTTTTCTTAGCATTATCAGGTAAAGAGGTCTTGGTCGAAGATAAATTATTCTCAACCCTTGAAACAACATTAGGACGAATGCGCGCTAGCCCAAGGGTATTGATTACTGACACCATTGGCTTCATCGACGAAATACCTTCTCAATTATTAGATGCTTTTAGATCGACATTATCAGAATCATTGGAATGTGATCTCTTGCTGATTATTGCCGATTCATCCGACCCAATCGATGAACTCGAAAGGAAATTACTAACCACTCGCCGAGAGGTTTTGGATCGGGGCGATTCAGAACTAGAAATAATGACCGTACTTTCGAAATCAGACATTGCTCATGACCTAACAACTGCGTGTGAATTGGTAGTCAGCGTTGGCCTGCCTGAGGCGATTTGCATTTCCAGTCAGTCTGGTGATGGCTTAGACATTCTCGAAGAGCGAATTCTTTCGGAATTATTTGGCCCCCCTTCAATAGTGATATTGACTGAAACCCCGCCGGATGGCGGCAGAGCAGTACCCGCTCTTATTGCCGATCTTCATAACATCGGACAGGTTCTGAAAATCGACGATAAAGAAATTCACATCCGGTGCACTGAAGGCGATCTAGCAAAGTTGATGGCACAACGAAAGGGGCGCATTCGATTAAAGTAGAGGGAGCCATAACCTCTATTCATGAGCGAATTACTCGAGGGCGTCGAAGGGTTGCCCGAAGAGGAATATGTATTCGCATCCTCAGGAGCATCCTTCGTAGTTGAAAGCGATGATGGCGGTTCAGCACTTCGAATGACGGGCATATTAATATTATTTATTGCCGGTTTAGGATTTGCAAACGGTCTTGATTATTCCACACCCGAATCCGGCTTGATTCGCCCAGATGAATTCATCTATTCATTTGCTCAAGCAGCGCCAGATGGTTCGGCGGTATTTTCTGGAATGGTCTTAGATCAAGGCCAGCCCGTAGCGGAGGCTGAAGTATATGTTTCAATGCAAAATGCAGAAGGGGATTGGGTAGGAATTTGGCAAATTACTGACAATAAGGGGGAGTTCCGCTTTGAGGATGCCAACCCAGGGCTCATTCGAATAAGCGTGTTGAGAATGGATGTGAACAATACTGACATTTTCGAAAATCGAGCGATTCTTTCCCCCCCTTCATTCTTTGAACCAATCGGTTATACCTCTTTACAATTGGAATTCCCTGAACCAGAGATTTATGAGGCTCTTTCTTGTGAGGATAAATCCAAAACCTGTATTCGCAAGGTTGAACATCCTCCAGAACAGATGGCTCATCCATTGATCGACCCATCAGCTGGGATTACCTATGTTATGATCGGTTTGGGATTTATGGGTCTGTCACTTATCGCCGCAGGTTTTGCTATTATTGGCATAAAAAATTCATCGAGAGCACTATTACGAACAGCATCTGTGTTTGCCTTTTTTACCCAAGGCCACCTTTATAGTGCCTGTATTTTCGGTATTCTTGCATTTGTTCTAACATTTACAATACCGCGTAAGTCGATTACTTTAGATGCTTGAAACCGCGGCGCTTATCCCTATTTGGTATCTGAGACCTGAGTATGGACCTTCTTGGTGCGGCATGGATGATTCGTGATCACGGAGAATCTGTAAGTGCTCTGCATCTTTCTGATGACGGCTCTTTGCTCGTTGGCGGATGGGATGGATTACTAAAGTCATGGGCGCCAGATGGGGATCTGATTTGGGCGACGGATTGTGGTGAGAGGATAAGTTCTATTGCCATCGATAACGGTCGAATTTTTTTGACTGCAGGGTTGAAAATTACCTGTGTTGAGCAAGGGTCGATAATATGGTCCCATGCATTAGAGGGGTCGGCCGATCAAGTTATCATTCACGATGAAAAGGTAATCGCAACTTCAAGCGTCTATGACATAGAGCACGGGGATTTCATGGAAAGCGCAATTTGGAAGTTTACTGTTGGTGGAGAATTATTATCTGTTGAACGAATGGATGAAAAACCTTGGGCCATTGCTTCCTTCAATGGACTGAGGGCAGGCTTAGGGCGCCCTAGGTGCGGTATGTTGGTCGATGAAAAAGTAACAGCTCTTAGCACCGAAAGCCCTGTAACATGTGGCGTAAATAATTCTGAATTATTACTATTCGGGCATGCAGATGGCTCCGTTTCAAAACACGACGGCTCACGCTTTTCAAAAACAGATTACGCAATAATTTCCTTATCGGTCAACCAAAACCTAGTTTCAATCGCCGATGACCAAGGGGGCCTTGAAGTCATCACCACCGACGGTAAGAAATTATGGCAAAGTCAAGGGGGCAAATTAACCAGCCAAGTAATCGGATTTTCACAAACCCATTGGCGTGGAAGAAATACAGGACAAACAGATATGCTAGAGGTATGTTGTGCAAAAGGCGAGTTACTCGCTTCGGCCGAGGTTGCTCAAGTGATGGTGTTCGCACAGCGGGGGGATCGGGTGGCGGCTGGATTTGAAGACGGCAGCCTTGCGATATGGCAAAAATCTCTCTTCGATCGCCGCAAAGAAGTGGATATTCCGGCCAATGATTCTCATCGTTCTGACTTGGCGGCAAAACTACGTTCTTTACGCGGTTAGATGTTATTTTATCGAAAATACAGCATAGCACCCAAAAGAAAAACACCTCTTAGTAATCTATTTCCACTGG
>CAUYXQ010000170.1:0-3576 GCA_963577015.1 Candidatus Thalassarchaeaceae archaeon | reverse complement strand
GTTGACCTTATAGAAATCGATTTCCATATCAGTCTCGCCACCGACTTCGCTACTACATTCAAAGGTGGTGTCAGCACTGCTGGAATATGCCTCTATGTAATATGCCGCAGTTCCATTTAAGGTGACATTTGTGACCGTTAGATTCTGACCTCGCTCTTGAACTTTCATCATTCCATTTCCATCATTAGAGAAATCGTCGAATTCCAATGTTTGAGTGGAGTCATTTTCAAGACCGCCAAGTCCAGTAACATTGAACATCAAATATGATTGAACCCAAGCATTATCAGCAGTATATGTCGCATTAGTGATAGGACCCAATAACTCTTCTAGGCCAAAGAATAGTTGGACATCATCCCCTTCGCTAATTCCATCTACTCCATCAAGGGTCCAATTGATTCCCGAGTCAGGATAGTGTTCATCATGCAGTGCATCGTAAAGTCCAGAGTAAAAGTATAATTCAGACTCGGTGACATCTCCGTCTCCGTCTGAATCGAGAAGACCTCTGAAGTTCGAATCGATTTTCATATCACCCATAGCGTATATATCGGGTTGTTCTTCATCTTCTGGCTCATTATCAGGCATCAACATAATAACCATCTCTTCATCTAAAGTGGAATCTTCGAAATCCGCTAAGATGCTATTACAATCACCGACTTCAACATAGAACATGATATTGTTTACCATATCGAAATTCCCGGTTGTGTCGTTATAGTGCAACAATTCTACTTGCGCTTCATATCCACAATCATCTAATAGGGTGTTATTGAAAAATCTCGTTTCTTGAGAATAGTTAGCGGCGAAACTTTCATATTCGTCGACTACCATGATTCCCGATCCATCTTCTATCTCGAAGAAATTATCATAATAATCACCAATTTCTAGGTCGAACATGTCTTCAGTTATTTCCAAGGGGGTGCCACTTTGCAAATAGATTGTATCACCATCCATGGTTATAGTACCGCTGCTTCCGTCCCACACTTCGAAATATTCAGTACCGGTTGCAGATGCGTTGCCCACCATTGGTGAGAGTGACATCAGCATCAAGGTCATGGCTATCATTACAGGCTTGCTAATAGTTTTCAGCATGCCTGCGGGTCTTTATCAGTTGTATATGAGAGTTACTCCAGTGGCAAAAGTGGTGTGGTAACTACATCAACGCCTCAGTCAGCGTTTTAACGAGGTATTGAAGTGTGATGTGCTTCAGGATGGTAATATGGTGGCTGGCCGGGTGCTTTCTATTGCCCTCGCCAGCTTGATGCTTAGCCCAATTCTGCTTTTTTTGGCACCTTCACAAGAAGTAATCAGTGAAGTTGCGAGTGCGCCGTCTTTTCCCGATAATCCACTCGATTCTGCATTGGAGATGATTCTTGATGACCCGCTATTGGCACGCGAATACGCGCCGATGAGTGGTGCGCTTGGCGACCAGATTCGCATCATTGTTCAATTCAAGGATTATCTCGATGAGGAATTGGTCGAATCCTTAGGTATGCAAATTCATTCGCGCACCACCATTGTCGAGGCATTATTCGTTGAAGGTACACCTGAGCAAATCAGAACTCTAGCTGAGCATGATAGTATTGCATGGGTTGAGTGGAATGCACCGCGCGAATTATTGATGGATTCAACTGTTGATGTTATTTCAGCAAGACAGGCTTGGGATCGAGCGCCTTTGCGCGCAGACGGAGGATACGACCTCAATACCGAAGGTCCCAAGGGCGAAGGTGTTACAGTAGTAATTCTTGATTCGGGGATTGACGCGACACATCCCGATATGAATTATGCACCGCAGCAGGTTTCCACACCGACATCACCAAGTGATGGTGATAAGGTGATTTACAATGCTAAGTTGGATCAAGGAAGTGGCTCAAACACACCCGGATTCGCTTGGGTTGCGTTAGAAAATACCGATACCACCTCAGGCCATGGAACTCATGTGGCTGGCACAGTTGCCGGCAATGGTGAGGCCAGTGCTGGCAGATTCAGAGGCGTTGCACCAGAAGCTTGGCTTGTTGGGCTTTCGATGGGAGAGGCTGCCTTCACAATTGACGAGTACAGCGCTCTTGAATACGCTTACGAATTATCGCAGACTGGTAGCCCTACCCAAGAGTTGTGGAACATCAAGGTGGTCTCCAATTCATGGGGCCCGGGATTCCCATTCGATTCAGCTGACCCCAATGATATGACTGTTCAAATAATCGAGAAACTCAGTCGCGACAATAATGTGGTAATCGTTTTTGCCAACGGCAATAATGGCGGCGAAGGCGGCGATGACCAATCCAATATCTTCGCCAAGGTTCCAGCAGCAATCGGTGTGGCAGCAGCAGCTCACAATGGCGTTGGCATGTCGACTTTTTCCAGTCGTGGTGATTCAACTGATATCACTACTTGGCCCGATATCGCCGCTCCAGGCGTCGATATCTGGAGCGCTGCGGCGCGGGCGACGATGATAGGTGGTGCAGATGGTGTCGGTGATGTCGGCAATGGCGAATTCGATCATTATTATCTGGCTATTTCTGGTACCAGCATGGCTGCCCCGCATATTGCTGGAGTGGCTGCTCTAATGATGCAAGTCGCTCCGAATTTACACATGTCGGATATCGATGAGGATCTTGATGAAGAGGGCAACCCCATTCTGCACGACCCTTCTGGGATATCTCCGCCTCAAGAGGCTAGTAGACTGATTCATGAGGTTGAAGCAATAATGAAATTAACTGCAGATTACATTATTATCGGAGATAATCTAGCGGGTAATAGCAGTATTGGTGATAATCGTCTTGATTATGCCCAAGGATACGGCCTTGTCAACACCAGTCGAGCAGTGGCACTCGCCCATAGTTTGCAAACACTGAGAGACCCGAATGGTGATGGTAAGTTGGATTATCCAGAGATTACGGTTTGGGATGCATACAAGGTGTATGAGAAGAGTATGGGTGAGAGAGAAATCGCGCAAAAAGGTGACCATCTAAAAGCGACCTGGGACGGAGAGTTCGCTATTTTTTCCAGTGATGTCGACATCCCACCTGCAAGCGCACATCGTCGCGCAGTATTCGTTCCAGCGGGCACAACACGGGTTGAAGTCGAACTCGATTACTCGCCGCTACCAACCAGTTTACTTTGCCCAACCGCTTCAAACTTGAGATTGGCTTTGGATAGGGATGGTGATGGAACTTATGAGATTCTTGATGCCAATGGCGAGGAGTATCTCTTCCAAGGCGGAACCACTACTGATACATGGTGGTATTATGATATTCAAGGTAATGCTGCTGGCAATTGTTTCTCAACAAATCCCTCGACCGGAGGCCCCCGCTCACCCTATACCGTCGTCCATAAGGGATTCTTGCAACCAGGGGATTACCTTCTTCAGATTGAGGAATATCGCGGAATGACCGTCGAAGGAGTAGATAGTTCGTCCATCACCCACCAACGTCCGGTTCTCCAGCACCCTGATTACATTCCCCCAGAGGTGAAATTAGGTGGATTGGCTGGAGCATTTGAATGGATGAAGGATAACTGGTGGGTCCCCCTCCTAGTTGCCTTACTCATCACCGCATCCATGGTTCTTTCAAATGAAAAGGC
>CAUYXQ010000169.1:0-3617 GCA_963577015.1 Candidatus Thalassarchaeaceae archaeon | reverse complement strand
AGATGTTTCTAGATTAGTTGATCTATATCCATAACCGAAACCCGGAGGTATATTCTTCCAAGAACTGCTTCCAGCCCCTCCAAAATCACTATCAGTGCTGAGATTACCATGAGATTCACTAGATGGAATACCGGTCATTGTGAACTCAGAATCGGTGATTACAGCGCCATAAGGAATTGAGACCTCCCCCGCACTACCGTTACCTGTTCCGGTAAATGTATGGGTCGAGGAGGTTAGTCCATTGGTGAACTGGGTTTCGGTAACTTCACCCGAAACCGCTGGCACGAATATCACTGTAAGCATGAGTATACACATTAGAATTGCGCGCTTCATCATCATCATCTCCAACGTGGGCCTGTGGCCCACGCGAGGTATTTGATTTTAATCATCCCCCTTCCTGTTTGGAAGTTCCATAATGGCAATCCTCATGAATGGTCGATGACCTTGAGCGAACGAGGGGAATCATTTGGGCACCATCGGAAATCTGTGGACAAAATTTGAAGGGAAACAATTAGCGATAAGTGCGACCGCAACTTTTGCCTTTACACTATTGTTGATTTTTTCATTATTCCATCTCGGATTTATGCAGGGTACAGAAGGTTGGGAAGAGTTGACTGGCTTGGCGATTTCATTGCTGGTATTTTCTGTAATCGGCCTATTTATTTCTGCTCCGGAATTCCTTCATCTCAAAGGTCTTGCCAATCTTCTCAATGAAATAATGAAGATAACGAGTTCTGCTGAATTACGACGTAGAATTAGTGAAGGATCAGATGCTGCCGCTAAACTGAGTGGTGGCTACGAACTGGCTTGGAACTCCTTCCTTGAAGAGAAGGGATTGAAGAAGAGCCGGTGAGTGGCGTCGCTATGGCGAAGGACGATCCATTTGTAGGTCTGCTTCGAGAGATTATTCTCGCGGTGGGGATGATAGCGATTATCATTCTAGCCCTGTGGGCTCATACCGGATCGATGCCTCCTCTTGTGGTCGTAGAATCGAGTTCGATGATTCATGACAAATCCGGTGAGATCGGTTCGATAGATGCCGGTGATTTGATTCTTGTACACGAACGTGAATGGTCCGAGGTGATTACGTTTGCCGAAGCGACTGATTCCAACAATCCCAATTTTGGTCATGAGTCGCATGGCTTATCAGGTGATGTGATAATCTATGAGCGCAATGGCGAAGAAGGCACACCAATTATCCATCGGGCTATTCTAAGAGTAATACCAAATCGAACTGCGGTAGTGGGCGATAATGGCTGTGATGAGGGCGTACATGATCAATCGATTGGAATTTGTATATTATCATGGGACGTTCCAGGCACTGGGGTAAGGGATGCCGAGAATATCTCGATCAGTTTTGATGGAATCGAAGCTGGAAGATATGATTGTGGGGTGCAAGCCCATGGGGAGATGGTACTAAATGTGGTAGAGTGGAAGCCAGAACACACTGGTTTTCTCACCCTTGGCGATAATAATCATTGTTCGGTTGATCAAGGAAGTAAAGCAGTACCTGGTTCCAGTGGGGTTTACAGTGCCTCAGGAATTGTTGGGCCGGTCAAAGCCGATTGGCTCATCGGGGTTGCTGGTGGTGAAATCCCTTGGCTAGGTGTGGTCAAATTAATGGTAAGCGGAGGCGATTCCCCGGGAGTAACCCACGTGCCGAATAGTTCGTTTTTCTGGCTTGCAGGACTTATTGTGGTGTTATTATTGGCTCCGGTAATCTTTGAACCGATTGGACAGAGATTGATAGCAACCTCTCCCGAATTACTTGAGGCTCAGCGCGAGGACGCACTAGATGCAGTGGTTTCTCTGCTTGGTGAAGAGGAATAATCAGTCATCAGCAAGCAGGTTTTCAGTGTTGTCTAAACCGATTGAAATCTCGGTCATGGTTTCTTTGATAATATTTAATTCAGCCTGTTCAAGCATTCGACCGATAGTCTCTCTACTTCTTTTCATATTAGCGATATATCTATTTTTCTCTCGTGGTTTGTTTTGATCTCCTCTCATCTCCATCAGCCATTCTTCCAATAATGCCCCAGCCCATTCCGGTGAGCGAAGCCGTGCAGCAAGAATCAATTCGCTCTTACGATGTTTGAATCGGACCGATCCATCGGCCATTCTTCTGGTTTGAATAGAACCAGGTGACCAAGTCTCCAATGCGATTGAAATATGTTTATCCTTGATGATATTATCATCTTCATCCACTTGAAGGTCGACAACGAGCACCATTCTCTCAAGCCTGACGAGAGATTGTACGATATCCTCTTCGTCAGCCCAAGTGAGAACTTCGTAAGGCTTCTGGCCGAGAAGATTTTCGCACCAAGCCATTACCACTTGTTCTCTGTTCTCCATAACCCTTCGATTCTCGACTAGGCCATAGGTCTTACGCACAGGTATTGAAGAGGTAAGACCGTCTGGCGTATTCATGGGAGCAGGTTGGTTATCTATCAGCTTCAGTTGGCAGGTCATTCTAGTATCAATAATGGCTTGGTGGTTATTATTACGATATTGGGAACGTACAGGTAAACTGGATGATTGGGATGCCACTAGAGTATTTGGCGTAATTTTGATGATGCGAACTTCAGCAGGGAATAAATCGCTAGAAATTATATCCAAGCCCCGGAAATTTTGGCGTGCATATGGTGAGGTATCACTGTGGGTTTGCTGGGCAGCGATGCTTATTGTAGCATTATTGCTATTGTTGACATTCATTGCGGCATTATTATCGCCGAATTTAGCAGACCCTCCTCCTCCTTCTGAATTGGTTGCAATACCTGGTTTGAATCCGATGATTCCCTTGGGATGGGGTATAATTGCATTTGTTGTTTGCCTAGTTATCCATGAATTAGGCCATGGTATTCAAGCCCGTGCTCATGGCATGAGAATTCGCAGTTTTGGTCTATTGATGCTTGGTCCATTACCTCTAGGGGCATTTGCAGAACCAGAATATTCAGAAATAACAGAGGCCCCGAAAAGGGAACGTCAGCGAATGTTTGCTGCAGGCCCTGCAACCAATATTTTCGCAGCAATAATAATCGTATTAATGATGGGGGGAATCGCAGGTCAATTTGTTGCCGCAAATCCTGGAGTCCATGCCTCGGGTATCGTATTGGACGCAGGTGCTGATGAAGCGGGTTTGCAACCAATGGACGTTATCACTGCAATCGGCGATTATCCTGTCGATAATGTCGAGGACTTCCAAGCGGCGATGGAGCAATATTCGGCGGGCGATGCCGTTATCTTGCAAGTTGTTAGAGTAGATGGTCAGCGTGAGGATTTGGGTGTGACTCTCGGTGATAAATATGAACATTATTTGCAACTTGGTTGGAGTGCAGAGAACCTTGAGTTGGTGGGGATTGAGCCGGGAGATTCATTCCTCGGTGTCGAAGGTCTTGCAGAAGGTACCGCCGGAATAGATCGGTTAGCTGGCCCTCTTTCCCCACGTTATCAAGGCGGGTTTGCAAATTTGATAGTCGATGTACCAATTCATGCGCTCAATATTCTAATAACCCCCTTCCAATATCAAGGGGTCGCCATTCATCCGGTGCAAGAGACAATGTTAGCGGCTGATGATGGTTGGTTAGCATCAGCGATAGGCATCTCGGGATTACTATTCC
>CAUYXQ010000168.1:0-3620 GCA_963577015.1 Candidatus Thalassarchaeaceae archaeon | reverse complement strand
TTCTAACCATTAAATCAGGCATAGACGCAGTATTGAAACTAACTCCATCATTATCAAAATATTCAGCATATATCCCCGGGGTATTTTTTCCTGATTCTTGGGTGCAGACCGTGGAAATTGAGGCTTCTAAAGCACCACTTCCAGCATTCTTAGTTTGAGTTTGATAACTCCAATAAAATTCATCACCGGCAGACAAACTGGGAGATGTTGCATTCCAATATTGAGAACCACTAGACCAGGTTGTGTCGTTAATATCTAAACCGCCATTTGTCAAAATATTCTGTGCCCAACTGCCATCGTTTGAACCCCATGAAGCATATGCTATTACATTGGAGATATTGGTGAGGAACAAAGATGTCTCGTCAAAGGTGGTAGGTAGCCCAAGGGTTTGATTTAGAGTGGTATTTGCAACATAGAGGTCGTCATTCCAATACTTGTAACCTGAATCATTGCGATTTGTAGCCAAATCCAAAACGAAATTGCCTCGAGTGCCAAGACTATTATTTGCCTTTTCGATTAAGTCAAGAGCGGTTTGGATATCGTATCCAGTTAATCTTGTTACCAAATAAAAACCATAATCCTCACGTGAAAAAGCCTCGATTTCTTTACCTGCGAGCGGGCCATAAGTGTGTTGGGTCCAGTAATCGGTTCCTATATCGGAATGATACCAACCGTCGAGTAATGAAATCTCTTGGTCAAAACTCGCTTTATCGAGTCCGCCACTGATTCGCAGAGGTATACCTTTGGTGGTTACGAGATAATTCAATTCCTCGGTAAGATTACGATTAGCTAACATTAGACTCAAAGGTTCGGCAAAATAGGTGTTGAATTGGTCGCGGTTTATCGTTTCAGAACTCGGTGTGGATTCATTTATGAAAATGAATACCCTATCCGCGCTGATATTTCTTGCACTTACGAAGGCCCAGCCGATGGTTCGACTGGCTTCGCTTTGGTTGTTGATCAACACACCAACATCACTGTAATCCTGCAGTGATTCAAGCGTAAAACCTCCACTTACCGCTATGGTTCTAAGCGGTGTTTCATTCCAAATATCGGTATGTTCAGAGTAGATGAAAGTACTCGTTAGCGGTAAGGTGCCACCTTCGGATGTGAAAAAAGAAGATGCTCCGCTCAATAGCACGATAAAAGCAAAGAAAATGGACGACAACTTCCTATCCACGTGCATCGGGATACTGCGTATGGTATAATCTCTATCGAGTACCTGTCTGATTCAACTTCAAATCAGTAGAGAAGCGATGGGAATATGTACGGCGGCTCCTCTGCGTGGGCCGATGGTCGAACTGTATATGGCGAGAACTTGCAAATGGGGCGTATTGCGCGTCATTGGGGGTGAATTACACCAACAAGAAGCGGATGTTATTGTCGCACCGGCAAATAATAGATTATCTGGACGCGAAACCTTGGATAGTAATATTCACAAAGCCGCTGGAGAAGAGTTGACTGAAAAGTGTCGAGAGATTAGCGTAGAGCAGAGAAAACTCAACCTACCACCCTGCCCAGTCACCACAAATGTAGTGACAAAACCATATGGGCTCAAAGGAAAATTCAAGCACATTGTCCATGTCGTTGCACCAGATTGCCGACGCCCAAACCAAGATGAGGCAAGAAGAGATTTACTCCCTCAAGCATATCGCAATTTATTTGATACTATCAAAGGACTGAAGGGAGTGAAATCGATTATGGCACCTCCGCTATCAATGGGTGTCTTCGCTTATCCACACAGAGAAGGCGCTCGTCTAACCCTTGAAACCATACTTGGAACCTTGAATGGCAAAGAAGACCCCGGGATTAATGAATATACCATTATCGTCAAAGAACGTAATTTCATTAAGAATATGCGTACAGTATATCGTGAATCAGAAGATCAATTACCTGGAATAGATACCACAAATGAGATTTAATCATTGCGACCTCTTAATCTGGATTTCGATTGCTTCATCCAAAGATATGCGGCCGACTGCGACCGACCTTGACAAATCGCTTGAGATTGTCAGCCTGCCGCTACTCGCAGTTCTAGATCTTCTCTGCAATTCCTTTATCTCACCATTTGTAACTTCAAGATGACGTCTTTTCAGTACTTTGAAGCCTTTGAGCATTGCAATTCTGATAGCAGCAGTAACATGAGATTTATGCCTTGGTCCTCTCGAGGTTTGCTTCTCGTCGACAATTTGCACCTCGATACTGCGGGCGATGAATAAATTTGCCAATCTATCTCTGATGATTGGCGAACCATCGCCGATTTTTACTCGCAATCGATCATATTCGAATAATGATGCTATGGCTATGATATGGTCGACCACATCATCGACAATCTCCAATTGCGCAGTACCGACCAACACCCCATCAGCCAACCAAGCGATTCCCGGGCGTGGGCCGGGGTCGATTCCAAAAGTGAGAAAAACTGCTGAATCAAGGCCTCTGGCCAAATGAATGGCTCTTTCTACACTGAGATGAACCGTTTCTATTGAAACACCAATGCCACGACCTTTGCCAATAGCATTTGCTACTTCCACGGCAGAACCTAGCCAGATACCTGAAGGATTCGGGTCTCGCTTGAAATCAAGAATCTCAAATATTACTCCTCGTCGCTTTAATTCGCCTACCAATCGGAAACTCAAGCGAAAATCATCGGTGTAAATCGCTATCGGCTCCACAGCCGGGAGTAGAGAAACAAGCCTTTGAACATGGTGATGGCACCGAAGTCATCAAGAACGATTGACATGATTATCAACTGTGTCCAGCCAATACGAGAGGGAGTTACGGGCTGTCCTCGCCGGTAGCACCGCAGGGGTGAAGGCGGTTACCCGCTCTTGTGATCAAATTGCTACTGCTAGTGCAATGCAAGTAGTTGACAGACCTTTTCTTGTGGTCAGAGCAGCAGGTAGTGGCATGGAAGGTTCAGGAGATCTTCTAGCACTTAGGGGAGACCTCTGCTTTCCAATAGAAGTGAAATCCTGTAAAACTTCGAAATTATACCTTTCAGGTAGGACTTGGATTCAATATGAAGCGATGAGAGACGAGGGTATCAGATGCCAATTGATGCCACTTTATGCATATAGATTGAAAGGAGTTAGGGGGGATTCGTGGCGAATATTTAGGGTAGAAACCAATGCTACTGCTGGCAGAATGAATCTCCTTAAACGTAGAATACCTGCACTACCGCTTACTAGAAATGGCAAACCATTCCTCGATTGGGAGCAAGGTTTACCATTGCATAAATTTATCGCGGTTGTCTGTCGCAACAGCAACGCAAAAGATTCTATTCAAGCACTTGAACAGCGGGTAAAAGAATTCAATCGCATCATCGAAGACCAAGATTTACCGATTAGCCCCGCTCTCACAGATAGGGTATGATCATTATCGAAAGGATTACTATCAATAACCCCAAAGAGGATAATGAAGAGGCTTTATTAGAAATATGTTCAACCCATAATGGATGTATTTTCCACAGTCCTGACCTCTTACCAATACTACGAATACCCGACATAGTCGAATGTACGAGATCTTTGAATAAATGTCCGCCGTCAAAAGGAATCATCGGAATCAAATTAGTAAAACCAAGAAGAATATTTACCCAAATTAACCAAAAGAATAGATTG
>CAUYXQ010000167.1:0-3633 GCA_963577015.1 Candidatus Thalassarchaeaceae archaeon | reverse complement strand
TCTGTAGAGTATCTCCATCTGGGTCTGCGGAGTTACTGGCATCCAGGTATACTATTTCATCAACATCTGAGATTAAATCTGGCCCTGCATCGCAGTTAGGCGGTGAATTAACACCCGTTTCATCATCGTTATCGTCGTTTTCATCATCGGTGTTGTCTTCAGTATTATTTTCATTTCCAGAACTATTGTCGTCACCAGTATCGTCTTCAACTGCCGAAATTACGATTGTCAAATTATCAGACCAGGTGTTTTCAGGTAAATTATGAGCCCTGAATGTAATCGTGATATCTTCACTTCGATTTTCCACATCGATATCAAACGACCAAGAGCCATCTAAATCAGTAGCTAGATTGTCACCGCTAGAAATGCCTTCTGCAGAGACCATAGTCCAAACAATTCTAACTTCCATGGGGTGGTCATGAATCACATTTCCAGCAACAAACTGATCATTTCCGAGAGTCATTAGTAAGGCTTCCAATTCAGGTGCAGGATGGAGATGTTTGCTGTGGTCTATCACTTCCTCGACCTCAGTGTTAGGAACTTCCTCGTCCCCTAAACATCCAGAAAGGGGTGCAAGCATGAATAGTAAAGCAAGTATCGCGGTTGATATTTTATCCATATGCCTCGGTCGGTTGCAATAACATATAATTGAAATCCTAAAATGCTCTCGTTTGAGCCATTAGATTAGACCGCTTTCATTCGACAAAAGGAGTTACTAGTCGACGAAATCCGGTGCAGTCAAGTAGCGAATGAAAGAGCGCGAAACTATCAACTCACCAATTTCAGATGTTTGACTAAGTCATCGATACTGGATTTTGGTGCCGGCCCGATACCAAGGACGGTCATAGTGCCCGGGGGGATTTCGGTATGGCCAGCGTCTTCGATTATCATCGCTATCATCCCCGCTTTTTTTGCCTCTTCTTTCAATTGCAAGAGTTGCTTCACATCCTCGCATTCAAGCACGATTTTTCTCGCCCCCCCCTTACTCCAACGCTCGACTAATCTAGCTTTGCGAGACCTTGCACGCAACGCACATTTGACTGCAGCATGAGCACACTGGGCTGCTAATTTCCCTTTGGACAACTTTAGATCACGTCTAGTGATCAAGACCATGCTAGGTGAATCATCCAAGGACGACATCTGTCTCACCGGCCGCAAGTGGAGATTCTGTAAGCGAAGTATCCACGCTGATAAGGTCGCTAAGTGCAGGCGCTAACCATAGTGCAAAAGCCATGGTAGCGAAGATATGTAGGAGATCAAAGGTAAGTCCATTGGCTAGGTAGAACATGAAATCGGTGAAAGTTGTACCTGAATCTATAATCGAAAGACTAACCCACCAATCAAAGAGTAGTGAGGTTACTACCGAGAGATAGAGTAGATTTTTTATATTCAATACACCTTCTGAATTCAGGAATTTTGCGCCAGCAGCTGCTACCATAGCCCAACCACTGGCTTGGAATAAAGTCCACCAGCCATCGGAGATGACCATATTGGAAAGAAGTGTGACCACGATAGCAAATGCAATTCCGCGGCGCAAACCCAACCTAGCGCCGGCGACCAAACAGGCCATCGTCACTGGTTGAACATTGGGTAATGGTTCCATAGCTACACGCAGTGCGGCGGTGAAAAGAACGATTGAAGATAATAGCAAAACCTCTCGACGAGGGTTGTGTGATGGCTTGGTCAGCAATAGAAATGCGGCGATTATCAACACGACGTGAATAGCGAGCATCCAACCGGATTCTAGCACTGGACCATGGGTTCCTGAAGCGAGGACCATGACCGCCCCATGCAGCGCATGATATTGAGTTTTATCAGGCTGGAAACCAACGAATAACCGAATCCGAGCTAACCTGGGCCTCGCTAATCCCTAACAATCCTCGTTCACCATCGATTCTGAATTCCCAGCCAGCCCCTTCATAGCCATCGATTGATTTGACCCAATCACCGCTATCAAAAGCCTCTTTTTCGATAGTAAATCCCAATCTAAAAGCCGCATCATCGGTCATCTCTTCAACCGTTTTATGGCCGGCCAGTCCCCCGAACGCAACCTCGCCTTCTGGTAATTCAAATACCACGACTTGACTACCCTTCCATTGTTCGGGCCAAGAATCATCCCAATCTCCTTCCGGCTCCACCTGTTCGCTGAGAAAATCCGACCACGCCGTTGAAATCATCGTGATATTGAAGGCCATAAAAATAACTACTCCTGGCAATAAAGTCTTGAGTACTCGCTCGTGCAAATGGAAGATAAAATTCGGAGTTGATGCTAGAACTGAAATCAATAATATTAGGGTAGTAATGATAAATATGTAATCCAATTCCTCGTCGGAGTGAGAGATAACCGGAGGATTTTGCTGGTTATTGTAGAACATGAGAATGCCCTTGTCGTTACCCAGAGCATAGGAACCATCACTGCCAAAACCGGGTGCTGCAGTTGTATAATCATCATGTGAACTTTGCTGAAGTAGCCAATCATCGGTTGCGGTGAATACCCCCCACCCTCCTTCTGGGTTGTTTTGAGGAGCCCATACCTTCCATTGCCCTTCGTCGAATGCCTGGATAGCGATTTCACCATTTGAATGGAAAGGTATAATTCCGATATTCTCGCACTCCAAAACGCAATCAAGGAATATAAAATCCTCACTGGTCGCTAGGTAAACTTGGTTATTGTAAATCACCGGCATCGCTGGAGAAGGTCCGGCTGTTAGGAATAATTCACCAGCGATGAAGATCTCACTTGCATCTGTCGTCTGTATATGTATCAAAATACCCGAATTAGTCAATATTGGTGCGTGTCGGATTTTGCCGTTGCCAATCGATTCTGATATCACTGTGCCATTGCGATAGACGGTATTGAGAACCCCTTCCTCGTTGCCGAGAAGATAGGCATCACTGCTAACTGTTACACCATTGCGCCATCCGAGTTGATCCAGTTCAACCCGTTGTTGTAATGCGCCATCTGCAAGGCAGTAGGTCGACAATCCCTGCCGGGTCGGAACCACGACTAAATCGCCATCGATGGCCAAAGAACCGGTGATTCCCCAGGTGATAACCTCGGTTTGAGCCGACCATTGTTCTAACCCAGTTGTAATATTGAGTGCCTGAATCTTACCATCTGCCCAAGCGACTATCACCATATCCGCCCAAGTGCCACCACAGCCCTGACCTTGTTCTACCAAGAGAAGAGGGGAGAGGTCGTGATGCAGTGAATGTGCGTTTTCAATCTGCCAAACTAACTCGCCTGAATAATCGAAAGCGAATACATGGGGGCTACCTACACCATCCCAAGTTCCCGAGGTGCGGACGATAACCAAATCTTCGGTTACAAGCGGTGCGGTTGAAATATATCCATTTTCAAGATCTATTTGCCAGGTTTCAGTTACTGAAGAATGAGCAGAGGCGAGGCTGGCAAAACAAAGAACAGCCATTATTAGCGCTACTCGGCGCATCAAGAATACCTCTCGATCGCTGCTTTGAGTAAAGCACTGACCTCTCTGCCATCAGCAGCACCACCACATTCTCCCATCACCACACCCATCAAAGGACCGATGGCTCCTAAGCCACGTTCTTTGATAAAATCAAGGCGTTCTACAACCACTTTTTCGATGATTTCTTGCAGATCGCTAGCAT
>CAUYXQ010000166.1:0-3640 GCA_963577015.1 Candidatus Thalassarchaeaceae archaeon | reverse complement strand
AACTACCGAAAATCAAAAGCCATTTTTCCGGTAATTCTGTGATGATTTGTGGCATGACTTTGGCAATACCACTTGGATTGTGTGCAGCATCGAGTAAGATTGTAGGATTACCAGTAATCTTTTGCATTCGAGCCGGCCAGTTCACCGGCCCCTCTTTCCATGGTAATTTCAATTCGATTAACAATTCCCGCGCTAATGCTTTTGCTTCGTCATGTATGTTTCCATCTACAGTGATGAAGCGGGCATGGGGTGCAATTTCTAGGATCGCATTCTGGATGCTTTCTGTAGTTTTTTTGACAATAATCGGAATGCCTGTGCGGGCAATCGCTGCTTTTTCTTTGGCTATCTCTTCGATTGTCGCTCCGAGGATATCCGAGTGCTCCAAAGAGATTGTAGTGACTAAACAACCGATTACTTCAGCGGTTCTAGTCGCGTCTAGCCGTCCACCGAGTCCAGTTTCAAGAATCATATATTCACAACCAGCATCTCTGCAGGCTACGAGTGCTGCCAGAAAGGTAATCTCGAAAAAGGTCAATTCCTCGCCCGTAGAACGAACTATTGCTAAAGCGGAATCAAATTTGTCGATGGATATCGGTCTGCCGTTGATACGAATGCGTTCTTCTATTCGTGAAACATGGGGCGAGGTAAACAAGCCAACTTGATGACCAGAGCGAATCAATGATGATGCGAGGTGAGCACAGGTACTCCCTTTGCCATTACTGCCTGCAACGTGGATACAACGTAGAGATTTGTCGGGACGACCAAGCGTTTCAAGTGCAGCCATTGCCCGTTCAAGACCCAACGACATTCCCGCCGATTTGCTACGCTCTAACCAATCTCTCACGGTCACTGCAGACAGCCTTTCCACATCATCTCATCGGCTTATCATACGATTGCCTCAAAACCCATCAGTCTCTGGACTGCCCTATGGGCAGACCTGAATCAGTTGATGCTGAAGATGACCTCTTGACGGCAATGCGCGAGATGTTGCCGGGCATGATTGGGATGGCTTTCATGTTTGTAGTTACGATTCTGATTGGCATCTGGTTGCTACCATTTTTTGAATCTGCTGAGTTATATGCATTTGGCGAATCAGGAACGACTCAAGTTCGCTGGATAATGCTTGAATTAGTAATGATATTCGTTTTTACCGCTTTCATTCTTGCCTTGGCCAAATGGAAAAAAGAATGGATAATCAAATATGGCTTGATGGCGGTATTATTTCTCGCACTCACCTATACAACGGTTCCAGGTGCACATCTATTGCTTGTCGATGACACCCAAGAGGTGTTTGAATTTGAAGTGGAGAACTCGGTTTCTGGCACACTAATGACTAATCTCGGTGTAAACGAGATTCTATTTTACGAAACTTCTGGTCCTGAATGGAATCAAACTGTAACTGTCGAAATGCGAGATAATCCTGTTGGAAATGCGTCATGGACTAATGAACACATGGTCAATCCGGGTTGGGAAACCACGAGTGCCACAGAGAACGAGTACGGTTTAACAATGGCAAATCTTGCTTATGTGTGGACTGTTAATCCTGATACCGGCGAGCAAATCGGTCCTGATTATCACTGCTTTAATTATCAGAGTTTTATCGATGATCCCAATGCAACCACAAGTAATGAAAATATAGACGGAGGTTGCAGTTATGCGATTCAACGCTCGGATTCATTTTACATCTTAGGTTCAAATAGCGAACTGGTAAAAATGAATATCGTCGATGCTGAAAATGGAGTTTGGGTTTACCAAGCCCGCTGGTATCTACCACCAAACTTTACACAAGAAAGTGATTTCACCCATTTCGAATTGCTCGATGAAGATCATCTCTTAGTCGCTGATTCACACATAGCATTAGTCTACAAACTCGAACTTAACAATGACGGCATCTGTGAAGACCCCCTCGCCGATTGCAAGATAAAGCCACTGTGGGATATCACCAGAGAGAGTGGCGATAATTTCACTACGATTGACGTTGGACTTTCGCCCTATGACGACGAGAGAAATCTATCCACTTGGAATGATTCCGGCGATCATCTGATTCTAATCGGCGATGAATCAGGTGATGTTGAAGCATGGAATTGGGATGCGGATGCCAAGGAGATGATCAAGGAGGAGAGAATGCATCTAGAAGGTGTAATGAAAGGTCCTATCGCTTCGGTCAGATTACTCGACCTCGACTCTTCGGGCAGATCTGATGTCTGGATAGCAGATGCGGACGGCATCCATGGTTTATTTGGTAGCAGCCAAATCGAATATGTGAAATTCTCTGCCGACACTTCAGAGACCGCATTGATTCATATTATCACCGATGAGGATAGGGCAGACATCATCTTGATAAATGGCGAGACTGAATTAAATGCGAAAATGGGTGAGTTCACCAGTGAAATGTATGTTCAACAGGGATTGATACTCGACGGGACCGCACTACTGGTTGGGTTGATTGTCGCTATTGCGTTAATGGTCTTACTCTACATCCATCCGGAGTGGTATGTTGTCAATACCGTGGGAGTATTGGTTGGAGCTGGGGTGGTTGTAATGTTGGGAATCACTTTTGTTCCAAGTTTGATTATCATATTCATGGTTCTGGCTGCAGTCTATGATGCTTGGGCGGTTTACAAATCAAAACACATGCTCGATTTAGCGGATACGATGATCGGGTTAAAATTACCAATTCTACTAGTCGCACCACAAGAAAGAGGCTATTCAATGCTTGAAGAGCAAGCCCCAATGCGGGAGCGGGTAGAACAAGTAGAAAGCAAAGATGACGATGATAATACCGAATCTGAAAATATTATGGTTAAGGAAGACACCACCCCTCAGATGGTATTGAAGCCAAAGAAACGTCCTAAAGAAGCGATGTTCATGGGTCTTGGCGATGTCATTTTCCCAGGAATGTTGGTGGTTTCTGCTGTGCAGTGGTTGCCTAGCCATGGGTTGTTAATTGGAATGATAACTATGCTTGGAGGACTGGTTGGTTACATGGCTTTGATGACTTATGTCGCCCGTGGCAGACCACAAGCAGGCTTGCCACTATTGAATGGAGGAGCGATTTTAGGCTATCTTATAGGTGGCCTGATTTTAGTGGGAACCTCGGTATTGGACTTCGGGATTACACTCTAGGTGATGAGATGTTAGATATCGAAATATTTCGTGATAATGCTGTGACCCTTATTCGTGCAGATCATGATAAGCGTGGAATCACTCACGAAAAAATCGATGAAGTCATCCGTCTTGACAACGAATGGAAAAATGCTCTACACAAGATGGAATTAGCACGTCGTGAACGAAATAGTGCTGCTCGTAACATCGCAGAGGCCAAGAAATCCGGCGATGCTGAACGAGCAGAAGAAATAATGACTGAGGTTAAGGACCTCGGTGCGTCTATCGATAACTTGGATAATCAAGCAAATATTCTGCTTGAGGAACGAGATGCAATTCGAATGACTATTCCCAACATCTTACACGATGCTGTACCAATAGGTGCAGACGAGGGAGGAAATACCGTCCATTCACTGCATGGAAGTAAACAAGAATACGAGTTCGATGTCCGTACCCATAATGAATTGATCGAGATGAATAATTGGGTTGAACTTGAAAGAGCGGCAAAAATTGCTGGCAGTCGTTTCTTCTTTCT
>CAUYXQ010000165.1:0-3694 GCA_963577015.1 Candidatus Thalassarchaeaceae archaeon | reverse complement strand
TCTCATGACCTTGCTGTTGTTCGTTATATCAGCGATCGGATTGCGGTTATGTATCTGGGGCAGATCATAGAGTTAGGGTTACCTGACTCTATCTATCGCGAGCCATTACACCCTTACACAAGAGCTCTGATTTCGGCGATACCAGAGCCTGATCCCCATTATCAACGAGAACGTATCGTGTTATCCGGAGGTGTACCCAGTCCGATCAATCCACCATCTGGTTGCCGGTTTCACACTCGTTGCCCCATCGCAGTAAAACGCTGTAGTCAGGAGGCCCCAACACTCAGACTGGTTGCGCCCGATAGACAGGTCATGTGTCATCTAATCCAATAGGTGCAGAGTTGGGCGTTTTTCAGTTGTGTCTTTTCATTTTAAATTCGGCTGTTGATGATGCATGAGTTATTTGAGTTAGCTGCCGTCGATGTAGTCGGCCGAATACGCGAGCGTCAGATTTCTGCCAAGGAGTACGCCCAGGAACTTATAAAAAAATGCAAGGATCAAGCGTATCTCAATGCTTTCATTCACTTCGAACCAGATGATGTTCTTCAGCAATCTCGCGATGCTGACCGCAAACAGGACAGTGGTCAGATACTGGGACCACTTCACGGAATACCAATTGCGGTAAAGGATAATTTTGATATTGCGGGTTATTGCACTACGGCAGGTACGCCTGGCTTAAGAGGCCATAGGGTTACCCGTACGGCCCCGGTAGTTCAGGCATTGATTGATGCCGGAGCGGTTATCTTGGGCAAAACGAATATGCATGAAATGGCATTTGGCCCGACCAGTAACAATATTACTTTTGGGGCGGTCAGAAACCCTGTAGACAGAAATAGGATTGCTGGTGGGAGTAGCGGCGGAACGGCTGCTGCAATTGCATCGGATATGACGCCTCTGGGCATCGGGACAGATACCGCGGGCTCTGTACGGGTACCCGCTGCATTGTGTGGATTGGTCGGCCTGCGACCGACTATGAATAGTTACTCGCGTTCCGGTATCGTTCCACTTTCGAAAACCCGTGATACTGCGGGGCCCATGGCTAGAAACGTCGTCGATCTGGTGTTGTTACACGGGGTTATGTTGGGTAGGAATATATCTATTGTTCCAGCGAATCTTGAGGGACTCCGTATTGGAGTAAGAAGAAACGACAACTTCCTTACGGATCCTACCGTGAGTTCCGTAGTAAATGAGGAACTGCACCGGTTACGTGTACTTGGCGTTGAGTGCATCGACGTTGAAGTTAGCGATATTGAAGATAATTTCATTAATGTAGCCAGGCCAATCACGATCTGGGAGGCTCCTGAAGGAATCGAGAGGTATCTAAAAGAAAGTGGATCGAGCTTAGCATTTGAAGATCTTGTCGATCAGATAGTTAGCCCGGATGTAAAACCTTATTTCCAGGCAATGAAGACCCAAAGGGAGGACCTTCATCCTATTTATCGTCAGGCATTAGACAGGTCGGTACCAAAAATACGCTCAACTTACACTCGATATTTTCAAACGGGTGGAATAGATGTGATGGTCTATCCGACTACCCCAATCCCAGCGGGAGTCGTAGGAGAGAACAAGTTAGAAATTGTGGGGGGCCGAGAAGTCTGGAATGGTCACTACCTTCTGAACACGACGCCAATTACCCTGACCGGGATGCCGGGATTGACACTGCCAATTGGGCGCACGACCCTCGGATTACCAGTCGGTTTGGAGATTGTAGGCCCGGTCCATTCAGATAATCGGTTGTTGTCGATTGGGTTAGCCTTGGAAGATTCTCGTGGAATTTATTAATTTCCCTCATCATAGTTTGCGCTGTTGACCACGATTGTGATTGACTGTTCAACTGAATTCGCTTGGTCTCTCCGCTGCAATTCCGGATTTTTGTTCGAGTTGATCAGCCAAGACAATCAGTCGTTCTTCCTCAAACATCCTGCCTATTAAACTGATGCCTTGGGGTACACGATAAACATCTGAAGAATCGATGACCGGAGGTTCAAATCTACCGCCTAAAATCGTGCCGCGTCCACGAGTGCCTGATTGGATAAATCCAGATCTCAGACAGATTGAAGGATGCCCTGTGAAATTTGTCAGCATAAGCATTGGTCCAGTCAATATCGGGGCAACAATGATATCTACCTGTGCGAACACTCTCCTCATCTCATCCATGGCCTTTCGCCGAATACGATCACCCTGAACATAATCAATTGCAGATATAAATCTCGCGCAACGAAATATATTGGGCCACGCCCACTGATCCTGTCTCCTGAGAGAATCATCGATGTCGTTCAAAGTGATATTTTCAAATGCTGAGGCCGCCTCGGCGTACATGCAGACCATCATAGCCTCCCAAGGTAAATCTGGTAGATGAATTGGGACGAGTTCGTGTCCGAGCGAACGCAGGTTATCAAGTGCGATTAGTTCAGCTGGAACTGATTCACTGTTTTCAAAATCTTGTTGCATGTAGCCAATCGAAAAAACACTTTCATCCATGCCGGGAGCGATAAAAGAATAATCTACGGAGTTTAGGTCGACGGGGTCGTGCCGGTTGATACTTTCCAAGACTAGTCCAGCATCTATTGACGACCGGCAGATTGGTCCTATTTTATCTAGTGACCAACATAAAGTCATCGCACCACGCCTGGAAACACGCCCAAATGTAGGTCTAAGACCAACCGTGCCACATCGTTGAGACGGTATCTGAATAGATCCGATGGTTTCGGATCCAATACCAAATGCGCATAGCCCTGCTCCAACAGCTGCAGCAGAGCCCGCACTTGAACCCGTTGAACCTTCTTTTCGATTCCATGGGTTGCGGGTCTGTCCTCGGTGCCAAATATCACCCATTGCTAGGGCACCAAGAGCAGCTTTGCCTAACATTACAGCTCCTGAGTTCCGCAACAACTCGTAAACCTTGGCATCCTGCGTTGGCATGTAATCAAGATGGAATTCAGCACCCCATGTCGTAGGCACACCTGCGACGTCGAGCAGGTCCTTGATTACATAAGGTATACCTTGAAGGGGGCCACAAACGGAGCCTTGCTTAAAGAGGTCATCAGCAATATCGGCTTGCTGTAAAGCAAGTTCTGCTGTCACAGTGACCATGCATTCTAGAGATTCAGAAAATTCATATATTCGATTGAGATACACCTCAGTCAATTTCCGTGAAGATAACTGCCGTGAGCGGAGCCATTTTGCCTGATGATGAATTGGTGCAAACGCAATGTCTGCGGCGGAACTCGGTAATGGTAGCTCTGTTGATGGTGAAAACTGAACGCCATTCCATTTTCTCGGGACATAACCTGGCGGGTGTGGATTGAACAGGAGAGCGGGAGAATCGTTGTTTTTTAATTCTAGTGACCTTCGATGGAGTGATATTTTCAACTGGTGCTCTACAATTTCAACCATGAGAGAGCGTTCTTCCGGTGAATACGAGATACCAAAAAGTGTTTCAGCGATTTCAATCTTAGAGTCAGTGTTCTTATTAATCGAAGGCTTGCTATGGTCAGTCATTTTTGCACCCCTTTATAGAAAACTACCCAAACCAATAAATAGCCTCTTTCTGAACTCTCGGATTCCCTGAATCTGCATCGCTACGTAGCACTTAGGGGCCTTCCGATATTGCTGAGAACGTTGGTTGGAGTAATTCAAATCACCGGCCTAACCGGAAGATGTAAATTAGCCTGCTAACGTGTTCATATTAGTG
>CAUYXQ010000164.1:0-3701 GCA_963577015.1 Candidatus Thalassarchaeaceae archaeon | reverse complement strand
CTCCAACTCCAATAGATTCTAGTCCAGTCTTAAATTCATAGTGATTGATACGGCCATCGGAATTCAAATCGAATTTCTCGAAGACACTCGAAACCGCTAAATTGTTTTCCTTCATGTACACTGCTAATTTCTTCAAACAATCTAGAGCCTCGGTTTGATTTCCCGCCTTCATCTGCTCAGCGAGGGTAAATCCGAGAGATGGATTCATGGTATCGCTAATTCTTTCAGAATTTTGCTTGCGGGTAACGCCAAGAATCAACACACCCAATCCAGAAATCATAAATCCAATTGTTCGTAATTGCAATGCGTCATCAACCACCTTGCGATCTGCGAGGATGAATTCTTGGCTTCCATTGACGGTGAAAGTGCTTTCAACCTCGTAATCAGAGGGATCGGTATCCTTGTAACCCGATAGTGTACCGACATAGATTAAATCACCATTATCAAATCTCAATTCCCATAAATCGGAGTCACAATCCTTATCCCAAAGGAAATCATAACTTCTTGAATAAGCATAACTATCGATAAATGTTGCATTAAGGGTAAAGTCTTCGCAACTTCCATTCTTAATGTAAATTCGATAGCCGGTATTTCTGTCACTAGGTTCGACCGTTTTATCCTTAATTAGACCAAGTTTATTCTCTTCTCCGTCAAACGAAATCAATTGCCAACTCGAAAATAAGAGTGCTAAGACTCCTGCACCAATCAAGAGCGAAGAAAAAACAAATCCTAACTTGGTATCTGCCTTCATGCACAATGCTTGACCGTTCGCCTCTTCATATTTTCCTGAGAAGTTCATCGATAGCACTCGATGCAAAGCCTAACACACAAATCTCGGCACCATCGACCAATTGTGCAAACTCACCCATCTTTCCCGCTAGGTCATATGCACCAGCCTTGCCCTGCCATGAGTTTGTCTCAATCAATTCGACCAATATATCATCTGAATAATCGGCTATTTCGACCACAGCACTTTCGACAAAAAATTTCCACTCGCCACCGTGTTGGATTCCAGTAGCCGAGAATACACGGTGGCGCCGTGCTCGCAATCGCAATAGCATAGTCGCTGCGGCCAATTCATCGGCTGGCTTGCCTAAGGCGAGGTTTTCGTCGTCGGGATCTTCGACCAAGGTATCGGCTACGATTACATAATCAAAATCATGATCGCTTGTGACGGCCGATGCTTTTTTTCGACAAATAGCAAGCGCTTGCTCTTCGACTGTTCCATGATAAATCCCTTCATCAACATCGTCCAATGCTTGATGATGAATGTTGGTAATACGCTCGTTTAACCAAGAGAAGCGGCGGCTCGATGCGGAGGCTAACCAGATTCGCATGCATGGGCGGTGGACAGTCATATTGAATAGAACACCGCCCTTCCACTGGGTGGTGGCAGCCAATGTCTGAGATAGAAAGAATCCCTACCCACATCGTTGGACTAGATGAAAACATGCAAGGAGGCATCCCTCGCGGCCATATCGTAATAGTCGCTGGAGCATCGGGTGCAATGAAATCCAGTGTCACATTTTCACAACTTTACAACGCGGTTCTCTATGGTGATACCAGCGGAATTTATGTCACACTAGAACAAGGCAAAGATAGCCTGCGTTCACATATGGCAAATATGGGAATGAATGTTGATGATGCTAGGGTTCGCAACCGCATCGCAATCATAGATTTGGCTGACCTTCGAGTTCAACTCGATGAGCAAGGAATGTCGAACCGTATCGACTGGATGGGACAATTGATCAAACAACTGACCTCTTATCGGCAATCGATTGGTTTCGAGGTATTGGTTTTCGATTCACTAGGAGCCTTTTTCACCTTGACAAAAATGGAAAATCCCAGAGATGAGATTTTCAGACTCTATGAGGCGGTTCGCCGACTTGGATTAACCGCGTTCTTCATCTGTGAAATGACCGGTTCAGACCACAAACAATTCGGTGAATACGGAGTAGAGGATTATCTCTCAGACGGGGTAATTCATCTGGTTATGGAACGTTCAGGTGATGAGGTCAAGCGAAAACTTGGAGTTATCAAAATGCGCCATACCAATCATCTGCTCGGGTATAAAGAATTGATATGGGATGCCGATAAACAGCAATTCTATATCGGATAATAATATGATTACCATCGTAGATGGTGTGGCAACTCAATGATATACCTCTGGGCGAGTCGCTGGACTATGTCGGAGCGGTTGCTATACCACCAGTCAAACAGTCGAAAAAACAGTATTTGCATAATCGCTATGCTGCTGGTGTCGGTAATGATTACCTTTGTTAGCCCGGTTTCCGCAATCGGTCCCAACCAAAACGATCTCAATTCAGGTGGAGACCTTCCCGACAATACCACAGTTAACATCACCACATATCAATTCAGTGGCAGTTATAGTGGAAACGGTGAACTCGATTATAATGATGATGCTGATTGGTTAAGGGTCCAAGTCGGTAGCAATCAGGGCTTGAGCGCGGAATTATCATTCAATACGACTACTGCGCTAGCCAATGGAACCATTGTCACCAATGATTTTGATTTTGGCATATTTGACAGCAATATCTCGATGATGGATAGTAGTGTAATGTCCAATCCCGAGCAAGTTTCAACAAATAATTCTGCATCAGGTGCATCATCTCATGGAGGTACGGTTTACATTCTAATCGAAAGGTACACTGGTGTAGGTGATTGGACACTAACCATTTGGCTTTGGGCATCTTCTACACAACCACCAGCAGCTGGAGATCCATTGGAAGTCAACGATGATTTCACAACTGCGACCCAAGTTGGGTCTTTGCCATATGGATATACAAACCTCGACATACATAGCACGACCGATCAAGATATTTTTGAAGTGCAACTTACCGCTGGCACTACTTATTACTTTGATATTTACTTTATTGATGCCAATGGAGATATCGATATGACTTTGTATGATTCGACTACAAGCATTACCACTTGCTCTAGTTCGTTTAGCAATCTTGCATCATCTACCTCTATCAGTGATAATGAATCATTCAACTATAACCCTATTACAACGGGAAGTTATTTCTTCTGTGTATATGGCTATAGTAGTGCTATCAATTCATACTCTGTTTCAATTGCTACCACCTCAGGCGGCGGCGGCACAGGAACTACTCCCCCTACTATTTTCACAACCATCACCAGCGAGTCGACAGCACAGTCTGAACTCGATAATCTCCTTGTAAATGACTCATATGAATTGGTGGCAAACTTACAAGAATATGTGGTAGGAGTAAATAATGTCAGTCAATACAACCTCACAGCAAATCACACAGCGACCTCGGTTACCCATATTGAAAATTATACTTGGACTCCTGTAGATGCTGAGTCGGTATATGTTCTTAATGTCGAACTTTATCATAGTGGTACCTATGTCTCTAGTTCGATAGATTGGATTTTCATCGAACGCCTACAAAGCGATGTAACCGCTTCGACCACTGGAGATTTGTTAGCGACTAATCTAACGATAGGGACTTCATATTCCATCGAATGGCAAACCAATGATACCACTACCAATTCAATTCTCGGTGATGGCTGGGTAAACTTCACTGCCACTGCAACAACCCATACCCAAGCGGTTACTTGGTCGGGACCATCGACCATGAATGACCATCTATTCAGTGCAATAATGTATGATGGAAGCACGATTTATGGTTATCATGAAATAGAATTCGTTCCCAATT
>CAUYXQ010000163.1:0-3824 GCA_963577015.1 Candidatus Thalassarchaeaceae archaeon | reverse complement strand
TCTGCCTTCGGTTTTGGCGGTACCAACTTCCACGTAGCACTTGAGCGATTCGAAGGTGAATATCATTCACAACTCGCTGAGCGTTGGGATAATTCGCGCGAAGCGGCAATGACTTCCCTTGGGGTTTCGGAGTCAAGGCCTGCAGCACCTTCCTTCCCATCTATTTTAGACCCACATGCTAAGCCGAGTTTGAATCATGAACAACTGAAATCTATCGAAGGCGGATTGCTCCTCCTATCTGGGGCCGACATCGAAAGCATTGTCTCAGCACTTCAGTCAACCACTTTCAGTGGGACCAATTTCGATGAAGACCCAAAGGGGATTCGTCTTTCTCAAGCCCTTGCAGATTCAAGTAAAGATTTTGATGCAAATGCCAATATTCGTTTAGCATTGATAGCAACTTCATGGGCGGAATTTGAAAAGAGAAAAGCACTCGCCTTGAAGTCATTGGATGATGAGGCGAAGTGGGGATTCTTACAAGCCCAAGGGATATTGGTCAGTTCGGATTCACCACTACCAAATGGGTCGAAAATTGCCCATATGTATCCCGGTCAAGGCTCACAATATGTGGGCATGACTTTGGATTTACACATGAGATATAATGCGGTTCAAGAGGTATGGAAAGCAAGCGATCGCACAATGGATGAAGTATTGGATGGAGACTCACTTTCCGAATTCGTCTTACAAGATGTATCAGCAGAAGAGAGAAAGGCAGCCGAACTCAAATTGATGCAAACCGAGTATACTCAGCCGGCAATGTTGACCGCAGATCTGGCGATTGAGCAGACCTTGAACGATCATGGCTTGAAACCAGACATGGTTGCCGGCCACTCTCTAGGTGAATATGGCGCTTTGATGGCATCGGGTATTCTCGATATGGACGGAGCATTGCGCGCCGCTGCTGCTAGGGGCACAGAGATGGGCAATGTGGTGATAGAAGACACCGGGCTGATGGCTAGTGTAACCGCGCCCTATGAAAAGGTCAAGGAGATTATCGAAGCGACCGATGGTTATGTTATCGCCGCAAATAAAAACTCACCAAAGATGACGGTTATCGCCGGCGATAGTGCCGCAGTAAAGTCAGCGATGCAATCATTCGAAGGCTATGGCTTCCAATGCACACAATTGCCGACCTCTCACGCTTTTCATTCCCGTATTGTCGCACCGGCAAACGAACCCTTACGCAGATACTTAGAGGGACTTGATATTCGCTGGCCAAAGATTCCAATCACCGCCAATGTTGATGGAACATTTTACCCACACGAAGGCGTAGATTCCAAAGCCGCAATTCTAGAGAAATTAGCACCACAGATGGCATCTCCGGTTGAGTGGACTCGTCAAATCTTGACCATGTACGAGGCTGGTGCGAGAATCTTCGTCGAGGTTGGACCCAAGCGTGCCTTAACGGTATTTGCCAGCCAGATTCTTGATGATAAACCCCATCTTGCCGTAATGACAAATCACCCAAAACAAGGCGGTATCGCATCTTTGCTTTCAGCGATGGGTATGCTTGCACTCGCAGGTAAGCCGCCAACTTGGCCACAATCCGATTCAATGGTACTGACCGAGGCATTCCGGGCAGGGCCACTTGAGGCTCATAGATTCCAAGCGACAGATGCGCCTGCAGATCTTTCACAAAGAGCAAGACCGCTGCCTTCAACTGTAGCGTCGAGTGAGGCAGCCACTCCTCAAATCATCGTTTCATCCACAGCCCCACTCGATCCTGAAGTAGCGGCTCGACTTACAGTCGAGGATTATCTGGGCCAACGTCTAGCTGCGATTTGTGGTTATCCAGCAAGATTCTGTGGTGGCCAAGTCGATTTACGAAACGGATTGGGCCTAAGTGATTCTGATGTTTCGGCATTGGTCAAGCAAATCGCAGCAGAAGCGAGTGTCGATTCAGAAATCGATGGCAATGCAGCGATTACAGCAGGTGATCTTAGCCGGTGGATTAGTCGAGCTCCTAGTGATTGGTATGCAAAACCAAGCACAGCGGCAACAGGGCAGGTCGTGGTTTCATCGATGGCAAGTGCAATCGAGCAACGCCGAGCAGATCCCTTCGTCATCACCGGTATTTCATTGGGATTGCCAGGGGGGGAGAAGGTCTTCGACGAGGATGTTTTCGAGCGATTAGTAAGGGGAGAAACCTGTATTTCGGAAGTGACAGATGAGTATAAACAGCGCTTGTTGGACAAGAATATAGTTCGCTTAATCAAAGGAAGAGATGGTTCGGTAAATATGGATCAAGCCCGTGAATTCGGCGATATTCCTCAACTCGCTGGAGTGAAAAGTTCATTCGATTTAGCCGAGGAATTCGGGCTTGAGGCCAAAGTGGTTCAGGCGTGGGATATCACGACTCAACTCGCCTGTGCAGCAGGACTTTTAGCTCTCAAAGATGCAGGAATTCCTCTGACGCCGGTCGAACAAGTCGGTAAAGGTGGTCTGCGACTGATACGCTCTTGGCAAGTACCGTCGATATATCGTGACCGCACGGGAATCGTATTCGCTTCTTGCTTCCCAGGAATAGACCAGGCATTAGAGCACGCAAGAACTAATGGAGCCGACGAAAATGGCAATTTCGACCGCAGGTACCTATTCCAAGTATTGAATATGGGCCATAGCCAATTCGCGCAATACGTCGGTATTCGCGGGCCAAATAGCACGATTAATCTCGCCTGTGCCTCAACTACCGCAGCATTTGGCGTGGCCGAAGATTGGCTAGCAAACGATCGTTGTGACCGCGTTGTAATCATCTCTGGAGACGATGTTACTGGTGATTCACTATGGGAATGGATAGGAAGTGGATTCGCAGCCTCAGGAGCGGCAGCGACAGGAAATGTGATTGAAGAGACTGCTCTACCATTCGACAAGCGCCGCAATGGCTTGATTCTGGGTATGGGAGCAGCGGCTTTCGTAGTAGAGAGAAAGAGCGAGGCGGAAAAGAGAGGCGTTCAACCGATTTCCGAACTTCTTGGTACCTGCATTGCTAACTCAGCATTCCATGGTACAAGGTTGGATGTCGAACACGTTGCTGATACCTTTGCAGGTTTCATTACCGAGATGGAGGATAAATGGGCAATTGATCGTCACCAAATAGCTCCACAATCCGTCTTCTTCTCACACGAGACCTTCACTCCAGCACGAGGTGGTTCAGCCCAGGCAGAAGTGCGAGCGCTTCGTCAGGCATTTGGCGACTCAACCAATAAGATAATCATCGCCAATACCAAAGGATTTACCGGTCATCCGATGGGTGTAGGTATCGAAGATGCCTCGATGCTTTATGGCATTCTAACCGGTCGTATTCCACCGATTGCAAATCATCGTCAAGTCGATGATGAATTGGGTAATCTAAGATTATCCACAGGGGGAGATTATCCTGACATTCATTATGGTCTACGCTTTGCTGCAGGATTTGGCAGTCAAATCGCATTATCCATGGTTAGGAAAACTCCGATAATTGGCGAGCGTATCGACGGTGCGAAATTATTGGCCTGGAATAAATCCCTTGCTCAAACCGAGGCACTCGAATTGAGGGTAATGGACAATAAGTTGGTTGCCTTCATCGATGCTGAAAACAATCTACACGGCGGCCTTGGTGGTGAGGAATATCATGCTACTAGCAAGGTGAAAGCATCTCCAGTAGCCCCAGTAGCAGCCCCAGTAGCAGCCCCAGTAGTAGCACCGGTAGTAGAACTAATGCCAGTTGAACCTGCTGCCCCTCAACCGGTACCTGAACTGGAAACGGTAGTAGAAACTCCAACCGTACAAGATGCCGATGGAGACATGGTACAATCTGTAATCGATGTGGTGGTAAAACACACAGG
>CAUYXQ010000162.1:0-3855 GCA_963577015.1 Candidatus Thalassarchaeaceae archaeon | reverse complement strand
CCAGATTTGGAACCCACTTTGATGATAGAAGGAGCGTGCAGCGAGAATGAGATTGAACCCTCAAGCAGATATTCCAAACCAGGTGACATGATCGCTATTGTCGATTCAGCATTGGTAGAATCTGGTTTGGTGTATGCATGGTTTGAACAAGTTTTACCCAAGCAATCGGTCGAATGGCTGGATGTCAAAGGTAGACGGCCGACGCTTCGTTATAGTGGATTATTTGAGTTACCAACACCGGAACATAATTTATTGATTCAGGCCAAAGGGCGAGTAATCGCTACTTTCAAATCCCCCTTGGATGAAGAGATTCTTGAACTGATCATCGACAAAGCACAGGCGAAATCAATCGGTGATATTCGTGTCCGGGCAAGAGTAGATCCAAGAGAACAGCCACGATTACAATCAATGCTTGACAGACGCCTGGATGTTCGGGCAAAAGGCATGGCATTTATCTGTAATGATTTGGTAGATGGAGCGTTGCTATTGTGCTTGATGAAATGAACTATTAGTAATACTAACAAGGGTGCCGCGTCTTACTCCTGCAGCGAGAAGTACCCATGGCCAATCGCGGTATTGATATATGGGGGGTCAGTCGGATTGTCGCTCGACATTGGGTTAGTACGCACTTGAAGGTGATTACATGGCAAAAGAACAAGACCTAGGCGACGATTTCTCCTATCTGATACGAATCGCGAATACCGACATGGATGGTCTCAAGCCACTGGAGACCGCATTGACATCAATTCGGGGCGTAGGTGACCGAACAGCCGCACAAATCTGTAAGCATGTTGACGTAAATCCATCCACTCTTGCCGGCACACTTTCCAAGGAACAGCAAGATGTTTTGAGAGAGGCGCTGGATAATTATAATCAAAATGTTCCACTATGGATGTTGAATCGCCAACGAGATTTAGAGTCCGGCGACGAGTTGCATCTAATCGGCCAAGATCTTATGTTGATGAATGACGATGATATTTCACGCCTCCGTGCAATCAAGGCATACCGAGGTATTCGCCACGCTGGCGGCCATAAGGTTCGAGGACAGAGAGGCCGTTCCAACGGCCGGTTTGGACTCACTCTTGGAGTTCAGAAGAAGAAGTGATAGGAGGCTATTAGAATGGGACATCCAAAGTTTTCACGCCCTAAGTTCGACACACCATCTCATCCATGGAAAGCCCAGAGGATTGAGGAAGAACATGCAATCGGTGCCAACCACGGCCTGAAGAACATGAGAGAGATTTGGAAGGCCAAATCCCAACTCCGCCGCCATCGCCGCCAAGCCATGAAGCTGATTGGTAGGGTAGATACGGCTGAAGGCCACTGGTCACGTGAGAAAGAGGCATTACTCCAATCCATGCACCGTAAAGGTTTGATTTCTTCAGATGCAATTATCGATGACATTCTAACACTGTCGACCGAAGAAATTCTCAACCGCAGGCTCCAAGCCCAAGTTTATTACAAGGGATTAGCCTGTTCCATGAAGCAAGCACGACAATTGGTAATTCACGGACATATTTGCTTAGGCGAACAAAAGGTTACGATCCCCTCTTACGCAGTAAGCAGAGATGAGGAGGAAATAATCCGTTATCATCCAAGTAGCATGCTCAATGATGAGAATCACGAGATTCGTCAAACCATCATGGGAATGCGTGAAAATGCTGAATATGCTGAGGAAGAGGTAGACCCTGAATTCGATGATAAAGATGCTTCCAAAGTGAAAGAAGCAGCAAGTGATGCACCCGTTGCAGAGGACACAATTCCAGCAAAGGGAGGTGACCAATGATGTCTCGAAAAGCGATAGTGAATATTTTCTCATCATATAATAACATCCTTCTCACAGCAACCGATCTTACCGGTGCTGAGACCATTGCAACCTGCTCTGGTGGGCAAGTTGTCAAGTCGAGTAAGGATAGTGGCGGGCAATTTGCAGCAACACGAGCCGCAGAAAAGATGGCTGACCACTTAAAGGAGAGGGAGTTCACACAAGTTATCGTAAAATATCGAGCACCTGGCGGCAATAAGTCGAACAGTACAGGACCAGGCGCTCAAGCAGCAATCCGTGCACTTACCCGTGCCGGTGTTGTGATTACCCGAATTGAGGATGTTACCCCAATCGCTCACGACGGGACTAAGAGCAAGGGCGGCCGTCGTGGCCGTAGGGTTTGAGGTGATTTCAATGAAAGCACAAATAGTTGATGGCTGGCCAAAGAATAACCAAATTCGTATCTTGATTACGGATAGTGATGCATCTCAGGTTAATTCCTTGAGGAGAACCATTCTTTCTGATGTTCCGAAGATGGCTATTACCAAAGTCAGAATCGAACAGGGTACCAATATTGATGATGACGGAAAAATCAGCGAATCAGTCAACGTATTACCGGATGAGCAATTAGCACATCGTTTAGCAATGGTACCTATACCAACCTTTCTCGACGAATTTCTCTTCCCAGAAGACGATCCAAATAATGAGAATCTTGCTGAAGACCAATGGGGTAGCCCACAATCACAAATTATCTATCATTGCTCTGTAAAAGGACCTGAGATAGGTAGTGAAGATGAGTTCAAAGTTGTTCATGCAAGTGACCTTAACGTATTGGGAGAAAGCAAATTGCAGATTTCCGATGAGCATGCAAGAATTCCATTAACTCTACTTACATATGGGCAATATCTAGAATTTTACGCTTATGCCTCCTTGGGCCGCGGTAGAGACCATGCAAAGTGGGCACCTGCTGCAGCTGTAGGATTTGAGCCTCGCAAACTTGCAAAACTCGACAAAGCCCGTAAGGCAAAGGTGCTATACGATCTTGATTTAACATTAACAACCGGCAAAAGTGTCGATGCAAAATTATTCAGCAAGAATGTTTGCGATGATATCGACGATGTTATTGCTCTTCAACGCGCAATGCACCAAGTAGGAACTGGCACCGGTCGCGAAGACGATTTCGATAATGCAATTATCTTTGAAGAGGTCCCAGGCGAGTTCATTCTAACCTTCGAAGGCGATGGAGCGTTAGATCCAACAACAATATTCAATTGTGCAATTAAGGAATTAGCTAGCCGTTTCGATAAGATTCAGCAAGAAGTAGATTTAGCATTGGCTTGATTGCCCAACGTACCAATGCTGATGTGTAGTCAGCAACTGCGTGATACATGGCAGAGTCAACCACTCACGTTGGCGGCCATATCACTTTGCTATTCTCGATTAGCGATGATGCCTTACTTCCAAGAAGACAAGGCTCAAGAGGAGCGGGTCTCTGTTTGAAGGATGGAGTAAAAGTCATTGTTGAGCGACGTGACAATAGTGATGAAAAGCATCCTTCTGAAATTATTGTTAAAGATTATAATGATGAATTACTTGAAGGAGAGCATGAATTATTAGTTGATTTACTTGAAGCATTCCATTCGACTTACCGACTTTCTGAAAACATTTCTCACCAGGTTTTGATGACCTGTGAATTACCATTATCTCAAGGCTTTGGCATGTCAGCAGCAGGGTTGTTGGCGTGTGCGTTGGCATTGGGTGAGATTCATGGGGTTGAGGATATTGGACCTCTAGTCAGATTGGCTCATCGAATAGAGAGACAGCATTCTGCCGGGTTGGGTGATGTGCTTGGGCTTTGGGCAGGAGGGGTCGCATTGCGGACCAATCCTGGTGCGCCCCCCTATCCTGGCAAAGCAAGAGGATTCAGTATCGATGCTGAAGCGATATTGGTATGGGTAGATAGTGCAAGCCGTCATACTTCAGAATATATTGATAATCCTGAGTGGAAACGTACGATAAATAAGGCGGGAAACTCTTCAGTAAAACGACTATCAGATGAGGAGTGGGGGCCAGAAATTTGGCCGGAGTTA
>CAUYXQ010000161.1:0-3905 GCA_963577015.1 Candidatus Thalassarchaeaceae archaeon | reverse complement strand
GGGCCAATCCTTGGTCAATAACCGCAGGTAATTGCTCGGACAATATCTGCTCTACATACTCGCTTCGCTTCATACCCGGTGCTATGTCATGAGCGCCTAACCAAGTGATATCAAGTGATGGCAGATTATGGTGATTGGACAATCTATCCATAATTTCAATCAATCTACATTCGGTTTCAGTGTCCAAGCCATAACCTGATTTTGCTTCTAAATGAGTAGTGCCGTTGGCTAGGGCTGACTCCATTCGCGTAATGCCGTCGATGGCTAATTCCTCACTACTCGCAGCGCGTGTTGCTCGAACAGTGTGCCCGATTCCTCCACCTCGCTCAGCGATATCTGCATAACTAATCCCTGCTTGCTTCCAGCGTATCTCTTGTGAGCGGTCACCTGCCCAAAGAAGATGAGTGTGGGCATCGACAAGTCCGGGAATTACCGCTGATCCTTGAAGTGAATATACTTCTGTATCCTCGCATGTACTTTGGTATTCATCCTTGGCTACTGCGCTTTCCACCACGCATTTAATCAACCCATCCTCAATAATTATCGCATTACCAGCAGCCATTACCTGCTGCTCCATGTCACACATTTCCAGACCACAAAGACCGTTGCTTCCAGCGAAATGGACGATAGGTCCTGCATCTAGAAGCACCCTGCGCATGATTGCCGACATACATCGGGTTTGATAGTATATGCCCCCTACCAAGTTCATGAAGGAAGATGGTTGGGTCTTAGGAATAGAATCCACTGCCCATACATTCTCCTTTGGCTTAGTCGATAGGAATGGTAAACCATTCCCTTCAGAATCATCGACTATTTCACCGAATGAGGGCGGCATTCACCCGAGAAAGGCGGCCGAGCATCACGCTGATGTTGCTGGTGAATTATTCGCACGCTTATTACAAAGAGAAGGGTTGGATAAAAGCCAGCTTAGTGCGATCGCATTTTCCCAAGGGCCAGGATTAGCACCATGTTTACGTGCTGGGGCTTCGGCTGCAAGGACAATTGCAACAGCCCTGGACATCCCTCTAGTCGGTGTTAATCACTGTGTCGCACACATAGAGATTGGGCGCGAGCAATGTGGCTGTGATGACCCGGTTCTACTCTATGCAAGTGGTGGCAACACCCAGGTTATCACCCGTCTTGCCGGTAGATATCGTGTACTAGGAGAAACCTTAGATATCGGTATTGGTAATATGCTCGACAAATTTGCCCGCAGCAATGGCATCCCGTTCCCTGGTGGCCCAGAAATTGAAAAAAACGCATTGCTCTGGCAAGAGGATTCTCTTGATGAATTATCATTACCCTATGTGGTTCAAGGAATGGATCTGGCATTCTCAGGAATCCTCACCGCAGCGATGAAGGCCACCAGAAATGGGACTCCGTTTGCCGCTGTCTGCTGGAGTTTGCAAGAACATGCATTTGCTGCCTGTGTCGAGGTTGCTGAAAGAGCATTGGCCCATTCAGGTAAGAAGGAGTTACTCCTTGGTGGAGGGGTCGCCTGTAATGAGAGATTACGTGAAATGTGTGAAATAATGTGTGCAGAAAGAGGTGCAAAAAGTTATGCTCCACCAAAAATGTACTGCATAGATAATGGCTCAATGATTGCAAGGCTTGGCTGGCTTGAACTGAAGGAAGGAAGGGTGACCAATCTCGGTGATAGTGCTATTATCGCTAATCTGCGCACAGATGACAGTGAAATTATCTGGGCTTAACTAGATAATTACCTCAATAAGGGTTAAGGGTGAGCGTCAAGGCGCAGGGCTGGGTGTAGACATAGAGGGGAGACGTCGCCGCGATGAACCATTCAACCCCTTCGCGCCCGGGGCGAGCCAAAACGCTCGTAAGCGTAAGGAGGATGCTCGTAGGCGCGCGGGTGACGAGAAGGCTCGCAGTACAACTCAACCTCCCGCCCAAGTAGATGTTTTCGCTGAAAGGCAAAAAAAAGCTATCGAAGCGCTAAAGAATCAGCAAGATGCCTCCAAAAAGGTGGTTAAAGACGATAAGAAACCTACTGCTGCAAAAGCATCTGTCGCAGTAATCAATCAACCTATTCCTCTTAGCCATCGGCAAAACCAGGCACAATCAACGGCAAGAGATGTTCGAATCGCCGAACTTAAACAGAAATCCGCTGCGACTGTTGCAATTGCTGAAGAGGTAAAGTTACACGCTAAAGTAGAAGTCGTAGTTGAACCAATTATTGAAGTTGAAAAGAGTATTGACATCAAGGTGGAAGAAGAGTTAGAGTCCACTGCTGAATCTACAATAATATCAGAAAAACCAGAGTCCGTAAACAATGTATTCAAAACCATCACTACCGAGGTAAAAAAGAAGAAATTTCGCCCGCGTAGGCGGGCCCAAGATAAGAAGGGTGGCGGGCGCCAAACCAAGGTCAAAAAACTCGACCGAAGGAAATATCTTGAATACAAATACGTCGCTAGAGACCTTCTTGACCGCGAGGATATCAAGGAAGAGCATCGATCAAATATTCTTGGACAGATTTGGGCCAAGGGTGAACGTTTAGGTATTGAGGATGCAGTTTCATTTATCGATGAAAAGGAAGCAGAACTGATATTGCCTGCCGATATTGCTAAAAAATTCCGTGACCTAGTGAAAAAATTCACTACACGGAGGTGAGTGAAATGACCGACGAAAAACTCGAAAAAGACATGATTGCAAGCGTACATTATACTGGAACTTTACCTAAAAACGGCGAGGTTTTTGACTCAAGTGAGGGAAGAGACCCTCTTACTTTCTTGGTTGGCCATAAGCAGATGATCCCTGGTTTTGAGCGCGAGATGCTAGGTGCTGCTGTCGGTGAACGCAGAGAATTTACCCTCACAGCTGATGATGCGTATGGCATGCCTTCTGATGAGCACGTAGTCAAAGTCAGCCGTGAAGAATTCGGCGATATAGAGTTGGTTGCAGGTATGACTCTGATGAGCGACGCAGGGCCATTTACAGTCCAAGAGGTCACTGAAGATGAAGTAACAGCAGATTTCAATCACAAGCTCGCCGGCGAATCTCTAACCTTTAGTGTCGAAGTGGTAGAATTAAGATCTGCCAGCGAAACCGAACTCGACCATGGCCACGTTCATGGTCCGGGTGGAGCGCATCACTGAAGTAAGGTTCACGTGCTTTGTTTGTATCGCACTACCATGAGCCGCTCCCGTCGCGATGATTGGCGCACGTTGGGTGGCATCGATATCAATGCCCATTTTGGCCCCACTGAGGCCGGAGAGCCACCTTATACCCGTGGTATTCACAAGGAAATGTATCGTTCGCGATTGTGGACAATGCGGCAATATGCCGGATTTTCTAGTGCTGAAGCGACCAATGAGCGTTTTCGATTATTATTGCAAAAAGGTCAAACTGGACTTTCGGTGGCTTTTGATTTACCAACCCAGTTAGGATTGGATGCCGATGATCCATTATCTGAGGGGGAAGTAGGTAAGGTCGGCGTATCGATTTCTTCAATAGAAGACATGAGGATTCTGTTTAAAGACATACCATTGGGGGAGATTTCAACATCGATGACCATCAATTCTCCAGCCATGGTTCTATTGGCGATGTACATTGCGGTTGGCCAGGAACAGGGTATTGCGCCCCAAGACTTGCGTGGCACGATACAAAACGACATACTCAAGGAATATATCGCTCGAGGTACCTATGTCTTCCCCCCAGAACAAAGTATGAGGTTGATAACCGATACCTTTGCCTTCTGCGCACAAAAAGTGCCAAATTGGAATACCATTTCTATCTCTGGCTACCACATTAGAGAAGCTGGTTCTACCGCCGTACAAGAGGTTGCATTTACTCTTGCAAACGCCATCGAATATGTCGATGCGGCGGTGGCTAAAGGACTTGATATCGATGATTTCGCACCGCGGATTTCATTTTTCTTTAAT
>CAUYXQ010000160.1:0-3908 GCA_963577015.1 Candidatus Thalassarchaeaceae archaeon | reverse complement strand
GATAGCTCATCTGATTTTAGGCATGGGCATACACTTTGCCTATATGATCGAAACAAAAGCCGGTATTGCCTTGTTGACCTTTGGCCAACCGGAGGAAAAACAGGAACGACTGCGCGGAATTCTAACCATGATAGCGGGAGTGGTTTGGTGTATCTGTTTAATCGGGTTGATCCCCGACGGTTCATTCGATTCTGGAAGTGGTCCGAATTCCCCTACTAAACATTTGATAATTTCATTCGATGTTATACTCACCATTGCGGCATTATTGATATTCGGTTGGGGATTGGCTGGGGTGATAATTCTCTCTCTGCGTCATTCATTGAGCGAAAATGCGGCAACTCCGACCCAGGGAACATGGGACTTAATGCATCCGATGGCTGGACTATTGGTTTGGATGCCAGTAATGAGCATTGTCTTTTTGTCTACTGTGACAAAATTTTCATTGGACGAAGACCCACTATTTGCCAATCAACTTCATTTCCTCATCACTCTTTCAGCGATAGCTGTGGCCAGTGGTAGCATATTGCACACGAGTCAATTATTTGAGGAGAGACTAGGCAGTGGTAAGGGCAGGGGTAAGGCGCTTTCATTCGGCATCGGCGGCGGAATAATCTGGATGTTTTCGTCTACTGCACTCCTATTGAATAATGTAGATAGAATCGGCGATGGAGCAGGTCTATTCATTGTGACCATGTGGATAATAGCTGGCATTTGTTTTTTCGGTTTACTAGGATTATTGTTGCCACTAATCGGCCTAGATGCCCGGGCTCGCCCCGAGGCATGGGGTTGGAGAATTGGCTTGATTATCGCCGTGCCACTTCTATCGCTATATTCTGAATTGATGATTTACGCATTACCAGGCGTTTGGGGGGCATTGTTACTCTCAATGGCAAGTCCATGGATAATCGAAGGGGATTCACCGATAAAAAAGAAAATTAAACTGACTTTTAATTTTGGATTACATGCATCACTGCTCACCTTCTCTTTGTTTACATCTCATGCTATTTGGTTCGCTATTTCATTCACTTGGATACCAGTGATATTGTTTAGAGGCGTCCTAAAAAGACAATTGAAGTTAGCAAAGAAGTCTCAGAACCCTGCTTGAAGGCACAATATCATTGGTAACTATTATCAATGGTTATGGTTGGATGCCGCTTAGGACTTCGGTCCTAGGATGGGGATCCTGATGGGAAGGGCATTTAGAGAAGGTATTGAAGATAGTCGTAAGATAGACGCCACAACTCCAGTGAGAAAATGGCGTCCATTGGATAGGCTAAGAGGCTTAACTAATCGCACCAAGCACATCGAACGAGCGATGGGTCCACTGGTCGATGTTCCAGCGATGATTAGAATTGAAGATGAAAAATGGGTTTTCGAGAGGATTTCTGAAGAGGTGATTTCTCAATTATCTCATCGTTTGATATTGCATTCTCCAAGTGGAATGAAAACCATCGGTGCTACTATCGATATCAGTACTGCTGTTAACGTCGCCAAAAAGATGGCTCAAAAAGAAGGAAAAATCGTGCTGATAGCACCGATTTAACCAATCAGAACAAATTCATGAACCAAGCGATGACGTCGTGGTTCAGTAAGTATAGGTATCCAGAGATACCGATGCATGCCATGTAGATTTGGAACGGAGTAATTCTCCATGCGTGCTCGGATTCTTCATCGAAATAGCGAATCAATCCAGCCGCTTGCTGGATGCCACCGTCCTTCTTCTTAGCCATGTGAATCAATTCCCCGAGATGCCCTCCCCTTATCAACGCGCTGGGAAGTACATCCATCTGTCTTGATTCATTGATAATGCCCTCATTAGATAATAACAAGGGAATTATCTAGAAGAACCTTGGAAGCATTCGCGGTTCCAAGTGTGGCAGAATGATACTCAAATTAACGATTTCTGAGGTAGTCTTCTCCGTACCATGCCCATTGCTCCATCGTCCAACCGGCCGGTAGGCCCTCGGGTGGCAATGGTAGAGTTGTTGGAGTTGTTGGAATTGTTGGAGTTGCAAGAGGGGGTGCAAAAATCGCAGCTTCCTGGTCGATGAAAGGCGCAATTGAGTTCTGATTTTGTTTCCGGTTGGTTAGAGCAAATCCGCCCAGAGCCAGCGCTATGATTGCAATACCCGCAATGCCCCAAATCAGCATCGAGGAACTACTAGTAGCGATATGTTGTGCTGCATCCATCGGGAATGCATCAGCATCGTCGGACCAACCATCAGCATCAGCATCAGGGCAACCTATGCGGTCTTCACGAGAATCTCCAGCCTCTTTGATGCAATCATCTGACAGATCAGTTCCTGGTTGATCAGGGTGGCCATCACCATCAATATCTGACCAAAATCTGACATCTTCTGGGAATAAATCAAGAGTATCATCCCATCCGTCGCCATCTGCATCAGGACAACCAAAAACCATTTCTGATGAAAGGCCAAACACTTCGCTGCACCAATCAGGAGAATTGCCAGTCAGCGAATCTCCGTAACCATCCATGTCTTCGTCTATGCGTTGAGTTGGGTCATTGGGAAGGTCATCGTTTGTGTCAGACCAACCATCCCCGTCTGTATCGAGACAACCAAACCTGTCTTCAGTAGAATTGCCTGCTATTTCAGGACAGTCATCAGCTTGGAATCCCATTTCTGCGTCTCCAAAGCCATCACCGTCTTGATCTGCATGTTGTGTTGAGTCGGTAGAGAAAGCGTCAGCACCTGAAGTAGCAGTCCACTGGAAACCAGGATCGGACCAACCATCACCATCCGTATCAGAGCAGCCGTATCGGTCTTCGGTAGAGTTTCCATTGTTAGTTATACACCCGTCAGGTTGAAACCCGTCAGGTTGATCTCCATAACCATCCTGATCGATGTCAGCCCATTGGGTCGAATCTTCAGCGAATTTATCGACAGTATCTGCATAACCGTCTCCATCACCATCAATGCAACCTATTTGTGTGCCAGAATCACTTGTTCCAACTACGGTTGGGCAGTCATCATTTGCATCGAGAACGCCATCATTATCATCGTCCAAGTCTTCAGTTAAATCCTCACAACCGTCCTGATCTTGATCATTGTACGAGGTGGACTTGAAAGAAAGAGAACTTTTCGGACATTCGTCAACAGTCGTAAAGGATACACTACATTCCAAGGAACTATCCTGAACTCCAGCATCACATATGCGGTCACCGTCATCATCCAAATCCTCACCTAAATCCCTGCAACCATCATTGTCGTAATCAGTGACAGCGGAGGGAATCCAAGAGATATCACCTTTAGCACAACGATCTAAAAGGTCGGTGATATTGTCATTATCATCATCAGAATCCTCGGAAGCGTCAGCACAACCGTCCGTATCATGATCGGTGAGATTAGATGAAATCCAATCAGAATCACCTTTAGAGCAGTCATCTAAGGGGTCAAGCATACCATCGTTATCGTCATCTTCATCGAAATTATCGCCTATTCCATCGGCATCATGATCAGGGCAACCAAAATAGGTTATTGTAGAAGAACCTGGCAGAGAAATACAAGCATCTGGTTGAAATCCATCTGGATTATCACCATAGCCGTCACCATCGGTGTCATTCCATTGCGATGGCTCAGAGATGAAAGAATCGGCATTATTTCCTGAGATATTATCGCCATAGCCATCTCCATCAGTGTCAACCCATTGTGTAGGATCAATAGGGAAATCATCAATGTCATCGGCATAACCATCGCCATCGGCATCGGGAAATGGGTCTATTTTGACAACCTGATCCTTGCCATTATCTACGTAGTAAAGGAGGTCATCAGGGCCGATTTCAAGACCCATTATACTGTTGGCAGAGGTCTGAATTGAACCTGCCTCAGTTGCACTTTTACCATTAGCAGCCAAGTCATAAGCGACGATACGACCATTGCCATTAAGAG
>CAUYXQ010000159.1:0-3915 GCA_963577015.1 Candidatus Thalassarchaeaceae archaeon | reverse complement strand
TGGTCTTGACCGGAGGTGCCTCGCCGCCACTGCCCATAACAGGTGGAGAGTGAGTGGGGTCATGAACATGGCGCTAAGGTTTGCGCTTGGGACTAGGCAGCCCCAACCTTTCCCTGACACAACTAATCTTGCCACTTGAAGACAAGGATTCGAATGGCCCTTCCGAAAGGTGTTTTCTTGCGGCGGGATAATTCTCGAGACGGACACATGCGATTGCAATATCACCTTCCATGTCGAATAAACGGGCATCGATTCCAGCTAGGTGCTCGGATAACTGATCTCGGCGTTCAAAGCCGGTGAAACGAAAGCCAATCCAGCGACGTTTGCCGCGTAACGCCTTGGTCAACCTCTTGGCCATATCCACTCTTCACCAGCCACGATATAACAGCATAGCGCTCAGCTATTATGGAGGAATGCTTGATAGGTGAGTCGAGACATCGCCATGCATGAACAGAAGCCGGCCATGGATTTTACTCTGCACAATGGTCCTGTCATTGCTTTTGGTTGGAGAGGTTATAGCAGCTGATTCCGACGGAGATGGCTATGAGGATGCAAGTGATTCCTTCCCAAATGATGACCAGCAATGGAACGACTCTGACGGTGATGGATTCGGCGATAATCCAGTGATGCCGAATGGAGATGGTTGTATAGAAATTGCCTTTTCAAGCAATCAAGGCTGCCCACTGGCAACAGAAATTGGCGATAGAGTTCAAGGTGAAGCGGGTACCCAAACTTTTAATCTCACTATTTTTGTTTCAGTCATAATTGGGATTGTTTTGGGCATTAAGAGCAGTGGTCTCTTTTCTTCGATTGAAGATGATGATGATGGCGAAAATGGCTCTGGCCTTCTCGCATTGGTGTTCATTATTGGTATGCTTCTATCCTCCATTAGTACCACTACTGAATTCCTTGACCAAGAGAAAACAGTCTCCTATACTAACCATGAAGCAAACCATGTCTTCATCTCAGGTGCCCCTGAAAATTGCGAACTATCTGTTGCCGACCTCAATAACGATGCCGCCATTGATGTGATATATGCCGATTATGATGCTGATTATGGCGGTGATGATACACTGATAATAGAAATTGAAGCGGTGTTAAATGTCACCGGACCTGATGATAGAACCGAACAGATGGTTCAATATCGAAATATCACTGGAACCGAAAACGAACCGGATACCAATTTCACAGTCAACCCGTGGATTGAGGGCGATTATACGATTACTATTTGGGTCAATGTGGTCGGTAATCCCGATGAAAGTGATTCGGACGGAGGTACATTTTGTGATGACGTGGTAACCATCGTAAGCGAACCACTGTACGAACCCGAACTTGGCTTAAGCGGAGACACTGAGATCATTGAAGGCGAGGATTGTGAGATAGAGGTAATATTGAGCGACCAGTTACACGATTCATGGAATAGCGACGTCCCTAAGGGGCAGCATATCGAGTGGATTTCCCCGGAGGAAATCGACACAGGAGTGATGTCGATTAATTGTAGCGCTTACGAAGTAGGCACTTACCAATTTCATGTCGAATACACCAATTATTTCGGCCAAGGCGATGAAGACTTACATGTATTGAATGTTACCGAAGCAGAAAACGAAACCGATACCGGAAACGATACCGGAAACGATACCGGAAACGATACCGGAAACGATACCGGAAACGATACCGGAAACGATACCGGAAACGATACCGGAAACGAATCAGAGCCAGTAGATGTCAACTTAACAATCACAGTTGTTCAGGAAAACGGCTGCATGATTTCTGCAACAACCCCTGAACCGGAAAATATCACTGCAATATCTGCGGTCGATAGTAATCTGAATAATATTTCAATAGGAGAAAACTTTGAGTTGGATTGCTCTGAGTGGGATTCCAAAGTATACCATTTAACAATATCATCACTAGGACTTAATGGGGAAAACGATAGTGAATTACTGACTATTATTATCGCTGATGAAAGTATTTTAGCAATGGCTGACAACTTTGCTGTAAATGATGAAATAAGTGCTGATGCCATCAAACAAGCACTTACCTACTTAGTGGGATTGAGCATCGCTCTCACCCTAGGAATCACATTGGTTGTTGGATTCATTCACAATAGGATGTTCGGCAAGGATTCGCTCGAGGGAAATATCCAAGCGGACCTCATCGCATTCAAGAGGCAATCACGTAGAAGAGAGTGATGAGCAAATGAATAAAGTGGTAGATCAAGTCATCGAGCAAAGTATCAAAGAGAAGCCACTATCACTAAAGTCATTGATCGCAACTCTGCTCTCGCCGCGAACGTTACCCCATGTATTCCTCGTCAGCGTCTTGTGCACGGTTTTACACACCATGGTCAAAAGTGGCATGAAAGAGTTTGCAGCCATGGGCTTCATCGCCCTGGGATTAGGCTATCTGGTTACAGCCTTACTCTCGGGAATAGAGTGGATCCATTCCCATACCAGCTTGCCCGGACAAAAAGCCGATGCGATCAAGGCGGTACGCCTCTTGACCAGTTTTCGCATATGTATCATCCCATTGAGTATTTCCGCTTTTATTTACCTAATCTTAACATTGGTTCTCAATGAGGATGGTGCCGGCAATCTCGCCACTATTCTAGCCGGACTATTCGTGGTCTGGTCAGTCGGACAAGCCCGCTCTTTTCGCACAGGTGTCACCGGATGGTTGAGCGCCGGACTGGGCGAAGCAAAACTCCATTCTAGTCGGCCATTACTAAGTGCACTAGTGCAAGTTATTCTAATCCAAAGCGCGGCGGCACTACTGATTTGGCTGGCGACTTTTATCGACCAAAAGCAGAGCGTTTCATTCGTTAGCTCCTTGATATCGGGTTGGTTATTCATGCTGGTCTCAATTGCAGTTCAGGTGTTGATGTTGTGGTGGACTCGAGAACAAAGAGCGCGGGCAGGAGAGGAAAAAGGGCTTGCGACATTCTCCTTTAAATGGATGGTTCTCGGCCAATTATTCGTCACCTGGCATTTGCTTTCAATCTACAGGCACCTGGGGATGAGCCCCAGTGCTACCGCCACATTGGTCGAGGAATCTATTCTGATGATAATCACCGTTTTATTGGCCATCTGGGCCCTGACTTCCAAGTCGGTCAAAAAAGAAAATTCGGTTCTTACTGATAGATCGGCCTTACCGATGGGGATTTCTTTCGGTTATGCATATGCGGGCTCGGTTTCGATGCTAACCGTGACTTTTAGTGACATTCGTGGTGTGATGATGCTTGGTCACACCTTGACCGTGCTCACCATCTTGATGCTGATTAAACCAACTTTACTAACCACTATTAATATTCAACCGGCGCCATTGGGAGAGGTTAAACCCAAAAGCAAAGAAGAGGATGATGGCGTGAACTCGAATGATGATTCAGGCAAAGGAGATGATTCCGTAGAAGGAGAAAAAGAGGTCCAAGAAGAGAGCGGTGAAGAGGAGGCGTGGCAAGAGGAATCAGTCGACTGGGAACAACCACCAGCGGCGATTGACTGTGAAGTCGACTGGGATGAAGAGGAAGAGGTTTCTGAAAGTGAAGCAGAGGAAGAGGAAACTGAGGCTCTCGAAGCAACCGAAGGTGATGACATCGAATTGATAGAGGATGATGATGTCGAACTCATCGAGGACGATGTCGAGGTTATCGAAGATTGACGGACATTTATTCGGCCAAACCGCTGACCACTGCGACCACCCTCATGCGGTCGTGCAAATCCTCACTAACCCTTGCACCAAGAATCACTTGGGCATCGTCATCGAGCCGAGATGTGAAGAGATCTGCGACCTCACCCACTTGACCAACAGTCAGCCCTGGACCACCTTCTATCTGTAGTAAACAACCCTTGGCTCCATCGAGTTTTAGACTGGCAAGTGGTGAACTCATGGCATCATCGAGCAAGCCTTGGGGATTAT
>CAUYXQ010000158.1:0-3963 GCA_963577015.1 Candidatus Thalassarchaeaceae archaeon | reverse complement strand
CGACGCAGAAACATTGGCTTGTTGTAGTAATTTGATCACATCGAATTGAGTATCGTATATCCATTTATCACCAATGCGCCATGTAGGAACATCGTAAACCCCTGTAGCAGCAGCATCACTGCGCTTATCATCTTCAAGGAAATCAACCGATGTCAACGGAAAAAGCAGCAGCAGCGCGAGAATAAAAAGACTCGCGACAGAGTTGCGCATGACTATTCGTTTACGAACTCGGATTTCAGCCTATTGGCCTTGTGTCTGTTCCGAATCGACGTATTGATGGCCATAATGCTGCCATTGTTCCTCTGTCCAACCCGGGGGCAACCCCCCTTCGGGAATTGGTGGTGAATCGAGGAATGCCGATGCATCAGGAGCCTGAATTGGTGGCTGAGCAATCATGTGTTTATTTTCTCCATCCCAAAGTGAATCCTCACTGCGTTGGTTCAATCTACGCACCGCCAATAAAACAACCAAAATCCCAAGGGCGATCAACATGAATTGAAGAGTTGGATTGGCTTGTTCACCAACAACGCCGTTGACCACTTCTTCAAAGACGGTTTGATCTGGACTCAGTACCTGAAGTTGGAATTCTTTGCTCGCAGGTGATGCAGCATCTTCGTCCCATGCAATCACAGTAATCGTGTATATTCCCGCTATAGGAAATGTGTATTCTACCGCTTTTCCAATCAGGTCAGGGTCGTTATTAGCTATGCCGTCACCATTGCTATCAGTTGTGGAGTCCATATCCCAAATCACCATCAGCCCCTCAATATCGGTAGTCGAATCAGTAGTACTATTTGCGCTAAGCCATATCGCTTTTCCAGCGATAACATTCTCCAGTGAAGTGATGCGAATCGTGGGCGGAAGATTGAGAACTCGAATAGCGGTTGAAGTCGAATTCCTCGCCCCATCATCGTCACTTACGTGAAAGACAACAGTGTGGTTGCCGGCGATATCCCACGACCACTGCAATGTACTACCGTTTACATCACAATCATCATCGGCACTACCGACTAAATCACTATCTATTCCAGGGTCGACATCCCAACACATCTGCAGGAATTCAATATCTGAGGCAGTATCCGATGCATTTCCAATCAAGGTAATGCTCTGGCCTTCGGCAATCGGTAGGTTATCCAAAAGTGGGGTGATTGTAGGTATGACATTTCTGACGTTTACCCAACGTTCGATCACTCCCGAATCAGCCCCTTCACTATCACTGCTTATCACTGTGAATGTGTGTAATCCGGATTCGGTCCAAGTTTGCATCAATCTAGATTCGCGACCGTCTTCTTCGTGACCAAGGTCCCAACTATAATGCAAATCATCGACATCATCGCGACTATCTTCGGCTCTCGCAATCAATTCGACCTCTTGGTCCTCATCGATATGCCATGTTAGTTGACCATCTGGGGCGATGATATCTCCATTTTCCCACATGGTTATCGCCATATCGTGAGGTGCGATATTGCTAAAATCTATTTGGATTGAAGTGGTGGAGATTTCCCCGTCGTCATCACTGCCATAGGCGGTTATGGTTTGCAATCCTTCGAAAGCGGAAGTGGTTGTACAACGACGGGTATAATATCCTTCAAGACAATTGGAATCGGGCCAATATACGTCGACCACACCTGGCCAATCATCTTCGGAATCGATGTCGAAGGCGAAGGCTTCGATGGTCACCATATGTTCGACTCTGACTTCAGTGCGTGCGCTTTGCAATTGGATTATTGGCGCACGATTAGCAATAACTACGACAAATTCCTCCGATATTTCATCGGCTTCCTCATCGATTACAGTGATATTTACCGAATAATCACCATCATCTATCCACTCGTATTCAATCGCACAATCCTCGGCGATAATTTTCTCATTGGCATGAGATTTGCTACCATCATCGTATTCTATTCTAAAGATGCAACTGACCTCGCCGCCGTCCTCATCATATGTATCATGGGCATCCAGCGGAACCGCTTCCAAAGTTTTCCCTGATATTTGGTTAAAGACTATCGTCGGCAAGGTGCCGATGAATATATTGATCATCGCCAAATCATTTTCAGCATTGGCATCGGCTGAATTGATGCCATCAGGGTCGGCCTCCCACGATAATGAGCTATTGCTAATCACTGCATCTAATGGTACAATCCATTGCACGGTAAAGGTCTGCTCTTGGTATAGGCTCAGTGGGTTAAGGTTGTGATTTGAACTGTTGCCATCGGGCAAATTAATGCGTACTTGCGTGGCAGAACTGGAAGTAATTCCGCGGTTATACACCGATAATTCAACATCCAACACATCTCCTGGCAGGACGCTATAACCCGAAATCGCATTCAGATTGGTAATCACGCCACTTCTGTTGCGCTCGATATTCGCTCTTTCGATAGCAGCAACGAGATCGAGGCCAACGACATTTTCATCTAAGGTAATACTAGCGATTCCTATTCTTCCATTCTCTATGGCGAGAATACCGTGACTAGCATAGTCTATCGACGTTGGTGTAGCATCGAGATAATCACCAAAATCGACAATGAACCACGCCGAGCCATTATTTTCAGTAACCCTATTGAACCATAGTTGAGCGATTTCGTGACGTAGGTGTACATCGACCCCAGTTCGCGGCGAACCGCTGGAATCGGTCAGGTTTACCCACACCTCCATCGCGACATTCAGTGCGGTAATAGGTGCTGAAAGCTCTACTGTGACGATATCGTTTCTAGTTCCAGGGTCATTACTGGAATCGACTCCGCTTGAAGAAACAGGAATGTATTGTTTCAATCTGAAGTCGATTATCAAGCCGATATCCTCTTCGGTATGGGACCAAGCGTAATTATTCACTTCTGGGCAATACCACTTGAAGGATTCTTCAGTGCCGTCATCGGCATATTGCCGCAATTCATACGATGCTTCACAGCCACCATAAGCGATTTGCTGGTTATAATCATCAATCGGTCGCCCGATAGCGGTCACTTCCCAATTGCTGTGATTTTGGCCAGAAGTAGGTGCGGGAAACGGGGTGATATAGTCCGAGGTTCCGCTCCAAGAACTGGTTGAGATATAGTTGGATGTCCAAGTCTCACCATCTCGTAAAGGGAAGTCGTAATCCTCTTTTGCTGGCGCATAGGTTGTGCTGATGGTGATGTCGGCGATGTCCCTTGTCAGCGAGGACAAACCATAGGGAATGAAGCGCACAAATAACGACAAATCGCTACTTATCGTTGCCATGTCACTTGCTCTAATCACTTCATCAAGGGTATATTGTATCTCTACATTGCCCGAATAACCGTCGAGTTCGACTCCATCTTTATCAAAATCTGCAGTTGCTTGTAAATCGTAAACCATGGTCGAGACATTGTCGACGATCTGTTCACGTATCGCTTTGACCGTCGTGGTTGTATCGCCCCTTATCTCACCGACTGAAGCTTGAACTCCCGAATCGGTAATCAATACCGTCGGGTCAAATACCCCCGAATAGATCCAACGATCGCCGACTCTCCAAGTTGGCGTATCGCTAACTCCGGGGTCACTACCACCGTTTAGAGGCTGGGCGCTAGCCACTTCTACCATTGGAGTCAGCAGCGGCAATAGCAGGACAAATGCCACCACAAAACCCGTCCGCATGCCTACGGCATGGGCAAAGCGTATACATCAATGCGCTGTTGGCATTCAGAGTAAATCTGCTAACTCATCTTGGATGATTTGCACCGCTTCAAGAATTTCGTCCTTGTGGCGAGCGCCGGTGATAACCATCTTACCTGATCCAAAGATCAGACAGACTACCTTCGGGTAGTCCAACCTGTAGATTAGTCCTGGAAATTGCTCAGGCTCATACTCGACCTTGTCGAAGGGTAGGTGGAAGGTTAGATTGTTGAGATTCAACTTACGGGGAAGACCAGCGAGTGGTGCACCCTTGGCCAAATCATTGGTATCCATCCTCTGAAGTCCATCGTAATCCTCTGGGTAGTGAAG
>CAUYXQ010000157.1:0-3975 GCA_963577015.1 Candidatus Thalassarchaeaceae archaeon | reverse complement strand
AAGTCCGGATACAACACACGATTCGCAACGAAGCGAATCAAGATGAAGTGGCCAGGTTGTATCTGATAAGCAATGATGGCTGGGTTGTCGAATGGGATGAGGATATATCATCTGAGTCAGGCCCGATAACCAGAGAGATTAGTGCCGGAGGTTCTTTGCTTGTATATTCGGTTGTCACAATACCTAAATTGGAAGGTAATCAGCCTGCAGCTGGAAGTTTTGGTAATTTCACCCTAATGGTCGAAAGTTCAATCGATAATAGTGAAATATTTTCGCAGTGGCAAGTTGAGGTATTGGCAGTACGAAGCGTGAATCTGTTATCTGAAAGTGCGAATATCACTGTTGTACCAGGCCAAACCGATAGCATCGAAATCGAGGTAGAGAATACTGGAAATACACTTTCAGGTTCAGCGATAACGATGATTCCAGTCGACGCAGAAGGAGAACCTCTCGATTCATATTATTCCAGTCAATCCTTCGAGATCGGCGATTGGCAAGTAGAAATCGACGATACCAATCTTTCAGCGCAGGTCGATGCAGGTTCTTCTACGCTTCACAAAATAGAGTGGAATACGCCATTGGCAGCCGAGGGCAGTTTGTCGTTTAGAATCGAGGTAAAACCGTATCTTGATGCAGAGGAATCTCAATATTTATTTGTAAATCTTACGATTGAATCCGAGGCTGAAATCGAGATGGCATTCCTAGGGGAATGTTTGACGATAGAGGGCGACTCACCTTGCACCAGTTATTTCAGGGTGCAGAATAGTGGTGATGTGAGTATAAGTCTCAGCCTTTCGGTAGAGGTCAATACCTGGTGGTTAGGCGCGGTGCTAAATCAAACCAATATCGTAGTTGGTCCCAATGAAAACACGTCGATCAAAGTCGATTTGAGCGCAAGTGAAGCATTGGGTGGTGATGTTGGTAATTATGTGGTGACGGTTATGAATTCGGCGGGAGATTCATTGTTAGTAGTGGAGCGTCAGGTGATGATGGAATTGATCACCGGATGGGAATTCCTCGGCGTATCCGATCAATCTATGCTGGAAAGCGATGAGATTACCCTCGGTATCGTCGTACGTAATATCGGTAATTTGGCCGACACCATAAATATCCAATTGAGTAGCAGTGATGCCGATAATATGAGTCTTAGTTACCAAGGGATGACCCTCTCCACACAATATGAGAGTAGAGAGGTAGAGCCAGGTCAAAGTTTCATCATTCAATTGATAGTGAGCAAATCCAACCCAACTACGACAGATCAAAATCACTCAGCCACTCTTTCTTTTAGATGGGGAAATAGTGACGACGTCCGCTTTAGCCACAGCGAATGGTTTCCCACCCCTGCCGCCAAGGAAGAGGCAGATGATGCTGAACCGGTAGTATCAAACAATGACAATGGAATATTGGATGATATATTATCCTCTGCTCAAGGCAATGAAACAAGAATAGGTGGTGTCGCACTCCTCGCCTTACTTCTGATAGGCGCTGCAATATTCATCTTCAGACGGTAAGTGTTTCAGACAGTAAGTGTGATATTAGTCTCCTTTATCCCGCAACTGTGCAGACCGCATTGATGCTTGCCGGAATTACCCTAGTCTTGGCTCTGGTTGGAGGTCTCATACCCATTTTCTCCGCCATGAATAATAACCGTGTATTATTGCATAGAGCCACAGGTATTGCAGCCGGAATATTACTCGCATCTGCATTGCTGGTGGTAATACCCGAGGGTTTTGAGCTTGCAATGGGAGAGCACGACGAGGGGGCTCATGAGGAAGAGGAGGGTTTGGAAGGCCTGTTTATAGGAGGTGCCATACTGTCCGGATTCATGCTGATGTTGCTTCTTGAGGGCAGTGGCATCGGTCATGCTATTCACGAGGAACATCATCATCACGATGATGAACACGGTCATAGTCACGTCCACCATCAAACAGCGCCATTTTTGCTATTATTTGGTTTATCAGCTCATGCTGCAGCCGATGGTTTGGCGATTGGCTCGGCAGCAGCAGCGACCAGCGTGGCGGTGACATTCATGGTTGCATTTGCGGTAATAGTTCACAAGATGCCAGCTGCCTTTTCTCTAGGTATATTTGCAATGCACCAGTACGAGCAACGTAGTAAAGCGATACGTGATGTGGTTTTATTTTCGTTGGCAACACCGATAATGATTATCATTTCAGCATATTTTTTCCAAGGATTAGCAACCGAGACCATCGGTTTAGTGCTATTATTTGCCGGAGGAACCTTCCTCTATGTGGCAACTGTCGACACCTTGCCTGATATCCACAACCCAGAAACTGGAACCAGGGCGATGATCGATGTATTCATCGGTGCCTTAATCCTCAGCGTCATTTTGGTACTCGCAATCACATCAGGGCTGATTGAGCACGGCCACTGAACCACTATTAGCGCTCAAAATCTTCCGGTGAAATCATAGAGGGTCGGCACTCGAGAGTAAATGATGGTGCAAAGGCCTCGTGGGACTAGGGACTTTACCCCTATCGAAATGAAGCGGCGATTAGCACTTGAGAATCTACTCGAGAAATGTAGCAGAAGTTTTGGTTATTCGCGAGTACAAACTCCCATTTTTGAGAGCCTAGACCTCTTCACTGCAAAATCAGGACCAGGCGTGGTCAAACAACTGTATGCATTCCAAGACAAGTCAGACCGAGCGCTGACTCTACGGCCAGAACTTACCGCACCGGTGATGCGCATGGTCGCAGATGAGATGCGTGTCGTAACCAAACCCCTTCGCCTCTCGTACTTTGGTCAGTGTTTTCGCTATGAGGAATCAAAGAAAGGCCGCTATCGTGAATTTTTCCAATATGGTGCTGAATCAATTGGCATCAAAGGCCCTCTCGCTGAGGCGGAAATCGTTGCTCTTGCGCTTGAGATGTTACATGCAACCGGATTAGAGAATTGGCAATTACGCATCGGACATGTTGGCATTTTACATGAAATTCTAACCGGTCTAGGTCTTTCGGACCAAGGCGAGCCTGAGTCAGAGGTACAATCAGCCATGCGTCTGCTCGACAAAGGAGATTGGCAGGGATTAGAGAAAATGATTCCTGCTCAGAATATTTCTTCATTGCAAGAATTGGCCGGACTCGATGGTGGTAGCGAGATTTTATCAGCAGCAGAAGCAATCCTTACCGATCTTGGAATCGAGGGTAATAGTCTTGGAGAATTGCGTGAAATGCTAGCGGCATTAAGCGACCTTGCTACAGCACCTCCTTCTCTCAAGGTCGACCTGACAGTAGCGCGCGGTTTGGATTATTATACCGGTATGGTCTTTGAAATTCAAGTCGACAGTCTCGGTGGCGAGGGGCAAATTCTCGGGGGGGGTTCCTATCGTTTACTCCATTTATTTGGCTTGGCGGACCTCGATCCCTGTTGTGGCTTTGGCCTCGGTTTCGACCGCGTCTTATTGGCCCTTGAAGCACAGGCTGTGGCAAAAAATAGTGAGGAGATTGTCCCGGGTGAAAACAGTGGTAAACCCCTTGCAGTGATTCCTTTTAAGATTCAGGCTAGCGAGGTTCTAGCAATGGTAAAATCCTTGAGAGCAGCCGGGCAAGAGGTAGTGGTAGAACTCAAGTCTAGAGGCTTGGGCAAATCATTGTCATGGGCTGATGCAGTAGGCGCGAGTCATGCATTGATAATCGGTCCAAAAGACCTTGAATCCGGAACTTGCAATGTCAAGGATTTACAAAGCGGGCAACAAGTAGAATGCGCCCTAGATGCAGAATCGATAATCGTCTCATTGTGAAGAATCTTCTTCATCTTTACTTGGACGGAACCATACAGCAGCCATTGCCATTGCCACAGTACCAACGACTAGGGTGAAGCCAGGGGTTTCCACTGGTGGATTCATGTCTTCATCGGCTTGGAAAGCGGCATTCCATGAAGTAGGATCGATTGGTAATTCAATCTTAGAAGTATTATCTCCTGAAAGGTAGATGCGGAATAGAGCGGCTTGAC
>CAUYXQ010000156.1:0-4002 GCA_963577015.1 Candidatus Thalassarchaeaceae archaeon | reverse complement strand
TTAACCGGTAAGCAGCAGTGCACATCCGAACTATACGTTACCTATGCTCATAAATGTTGGAATGCTGGTTCAGGAGGGCTTTCCGCTGCGGGAGGAGATACACAATGGTTCGGCAATAGTCTCTATTTCTCCGCTCTGATAAGAGACATGATGGAGCTTGATAACCCCCAACTAGCCTCTTCAACTGTCACTCGTTATAATGACCAGTTTTACATCGTCTTTGACGAATCACGTCACGTTACTTCTGCAATATCAGCACCGTTTACCGAAGCCATGGGTGCAATTGTAATGCTCACTAGCGACACCTTGTTGAAGTGGTTGATTATCCTCAACCTCATGGCCCTTCTCAGTATCGCCATCATGGTCGTCCCCGAAAAGGAGAACTGGCGCCATGTATTCGACCTTACCAGATTCAGAGAACGACCGAATAAGGTCGACCCGAGTCTCTATCTTACCCGTGTCAGAGAATCATTAATGTCCAAAGTGAGACAATTCAAAGATTTGACACGAGATGAGATGGTCAGAAAAACCCCCGCTGAGATTCAAATGATGATTGGCGATCCAAGGCTAATAGAATTACTATATAGCCAACAACGTTCATATTCCAACGAAGAATTGAGGCAATTGCTTCAACAAATTCGCCGTTGGGGAAAGTATAACACACAATAAGGAGAGGATTGAAAATGCAAGCACCGCCACCACCAGCAGCCCCAGCAGCACCAATGCCAGCAGCCCCAGCAGCACCAATGCCAGCAGCACCGATGCCAGCAGCACCGATGCCAGCAGCACCAATGCCAGCAGCACCAATGCCAGCCATGCAACCGGCTGCACAAGCACAGCCGCGTCATCAAAGTAGCCCTGAAGTCAAGGAGCGCCTGAATGCCGTTGGTGCGATTGCAAGTGCAATCAGCGCCGAGGTTCAGAAGGTAATTATCGGTAAGAGCCACGTCATCGACAATGTCCTTGTCAACATCCTCTCCAATGGAAACCTCCTGTTCGAGGATTATCCAGGTTTGGCTAAGACTTTGATGACCAACACCTTCGCCGATGCTCTCGGTTGTGATTTTAAGCGTGTACAATTTACTCCCGACCTACTTCCTGCGGACATTACAGGAACCAACATTTACGACGCTAAGAAGGGAGAATTCACCTTTAAACCAGGTCCACTATTCTGTAACCTGCTACTAGCCGACGAGATCAACCGTGCTCCGCCAAAGACCCAAGCCGCTTTGCTTGAGGCTATGCAGGAGAAACAGGTTACAATCGGAACGATAACTCACAAATTACCAGCACCGTTCCTCGTTATGGCAACACAGAATCCGGTCGAGCAAGAGGGGACATACCCTCTACCTGAGGCTCAACTAGACCGTTTCATGTTCAAGATGAGCGTTGGCTACCCAGACCGTGCTGATGAGGATGAGATTCTCCATCGTCGTATCGTCAGAAAGACCGATGCAGTCGAGGTTGACGTCATCACCGACCCTCAGCGTGTTATCGCTATGCAACAAGCTTGTGAGGATGTCTACGTTGACCCTGCTCTCAGAATGTACATGGTAGAGGTCGTATCGAGAACTCGTGAGGATCCAAGGGTCCTCGTTGGTGCTTCACCTCGTGGTTCGCAAGCATTACTGAAGACCAGCCGTGGTGCTGCAGCAATGCGCGGTCGTGATTTCATCACCCCTGATGATATCAAGACCATCGCTGAACTAGCACTAGCACACAGATTGATTCTCAAGCCCGAACACCAGATTAAGGGTCTGGAGCCGGGAGAGGTTATCCAATCAATTTTGCGCGAAGTTCCTGTGCCAACTGTTTGAGTAATCCCCAATATGGGAAAATCGGAAGGTTATGAGATATGTGGAGCCGTAAATCAGCATTGCTGGGCAGTTTAGCTGTCTCGATGTATATGCTTGGTCTTACCCTTCGCAATTCTCAATTGGTAACTATTGCTGTAGTGATTTTTGTCTTTTTGACTTGGGCAGCATTATTCGGTGGCCATGCAGATGTAGCCAGTAGTGGTCGAAGGGCCGATGAATGGACCGGCGAAGAAGGAGTCGCTCTCTCAAATGTTAGTGCGATGCGTAAACTATCCGGTGCGAGAATTTTCGAAGACGGTGAGATCGATGTAACCCTGCGGGTGCAAAACCATTCAGCTCTCTCGAAAATTCTCGAGGTCAAGGACAGAGTTCCAGAAGTGATGAGAATCAAGAAAGGTGCCAATTACATCTTGATGGAATTGGGTCCACGCCGTGAAACCTTCATCGAATATACCGTGGAGTGCCCCCTGCGAGGATTTTACAGTCTTGGCCCGGTTGCCATTCGTATTCAGGATCCTTTTGGCCTATTCCACAAGGAAAAAGAATTACACGTCTACAATGATTTCTTGGTATTCCCTAAGATGGAGGACCTCAAAGACACCTTCGTCAAATCACGAGTTCCAAAGATCTTCACCGGTGCGGTAAATATCCGCCAGCCAGGGCCTGGTTCGGAATTCTATTCACTCAGAGAGTATTTCGACGGTGATTCATTCCGTTCTATCAATTGGAATGCATATGCCCGTAGTGGCAAATTAATGGTCAATGAGAGGGAGCGAGATGCGGTCAGCGATATCATCATCATCGTTGATAGTAGGTCGGTATCAGAAACCGGCCCGGTCTCAAGAAATGCGTTGGTCTACTCTACCAGAGCAGCAGCGAGTCTTGCAAAATTTTTCCTCAGCCGTAGAGATTCGGTTGGAATAATTACCTATGGTGACGAGGTGATCAGCGTTGACAGGGATACTGGAAAGAAGCAATTGTATGTTATTTTAACCAAATTAGCAGGAGCGATGGCTGGCGGAAATATCCCGCTACAAGTTGTGGTCAACCGCATATTGCCACACATCAATCGCGGTTCGCCTATCATCGTGCTCTCCAATCTAGAAGATGACCCTACAATCGTCAATGCCTTGCGAGATTTCAGAGCCCGTAATTTCGATGTTACAGTCCTTTCACCCTCAAGTCTAGAATTTGAATTCGACGCAAAGCGTCTTGATAGAATCGGCTACGAGGTACTCAAAACCGAGCGAGATGTACTGATTAGTGAATTAAGTGGCTTAGGAGTAAATATCATGGATTGGGAGCCAGACATGCTCTTATCGACAGCACTGGCTGGAGCCAGAGGATTCTGAGGTGGAAAAGATGCAACCAACCAAAGGAAAATCCGGCGATACATCGCATCTATACGATGGAAAGACCGTGCGTTCAGCTGCGCCGAGTCGTAAAAAATTGGCGGGACAGATGTCAGGAGGATCTTCTGAGGTCCCCAAAGAAGCGATTCCTGATATAGAGGTGCCATCATTCATCGAGAGTCTTCTCGGAGGGCCAATCGTTCCGAAAATGAAATTCCTACCTGCAGATAAGATGGTGCAAAATCTTCAACTCGCCACCTATGGTGTGCTGATTGCATTGGGACTTCTAACCTATGTCATAACCCCGGCTTTAGGCACCATTTGGTATTCTGTAACCGGTAGTTTATTTGCAGCAAATATGGTGCAATTAGTCGTTATTATTACCGCTGTAGGTTGTGGATTCTGGGGTACGATGAGTCGAGATGCACGTTATCTATTGATTTCTTATCTATTATTTGTCATTTCAGTATTGCGTTTTGCTTCTTCAAAGGTCAGTCTATCCCAAGATCCATTCGGTTTTGCTGAAAGTGCGACTCTGCTCACCTTATTGGTGGTGACATATGCGGTTCTATTAGTGATGTTTTTCGAATTATCCAATGGTGTTCTACGTTTCAGTATGCTGGATACCAGCATCCGAACCAATGAGGTTTACGTGATGAATGTCAAGCGAATAGCCAGCAAATATCACCGCTCGTTAATTATCAACCCGACGATTGCAGCAGGCCTTGCATTCCTTGTGCTTTCCGCCAATCGCATCCTACCTTGGTTCATCGCATTATTCAGTGAGCAAACAGCCTTGAGAATGGAAGAATCGGTTGAATTGATATCGGTTT
>CAUYXQ010000155.1:0-4013 GCA_963577015.1 Candidatus Thalassarchaeaceae archaeon | reverse complement strand
CCGCTGAAGTGCATCGAAGTGACCTTGCCCGGATTGGCATCGGTCATGTGTATGTTCAATGATTGCGATTGATCGATATATGCACCGCGTTCTGCAGCCATCTCGATGATGACTTTTTGCGAGATTTCCCATGTGGTCTTGTATATCGCACGAATATTCTCAGGGATAGCTTCTATCGCTTGAATACTGCCCTTATTACGCAGAATCTCATCCTTCAATTCAAGGCTCCACATTTCAGCTGCGATTAAATCCTTGACCAGGTGCTTATTGAGAACTATGAATTCTCCCGAAAGGGTTCGACGCACATAGAGGTTAGATGTAAAGGCCTCAAAGCATTCGTTATTGCCGAGAATCTGACTGGTAGATGCGGTTGGCATCGGTGCTAGCATCAACGAATTGCGCAAACCATGCTCAACGATTTCACCCTTGAGAGCATCCCAATCCCAACGCCCACTGTGTTCGGTTACACCCCACATGTCGAATTGTAGAATCCCCTGCGAAGCCGGGCTACCAGCAAAACTTGAATACGGCCCTTCGACGATTGCCTCGTCCTTTGAGGCCGAGCAAGCGGCGAAATAAATCGTTTCGAAAATTTCTTTGTTAAGGGCCTTTGCCGCTTTGGAATCAAAGGCGATGCCGAGCATGGCAAAGGCATCGGCCAATCCTTGTACACCGATACCGATTGGGCGATGGCGCATATTGGAATTGCGAGCCTCTTCTACAGGATAGTAATTGACATCGATGACTCGATTGAGATTGCCAGTGACATGATAGGTAACTTCGAATAATTTCTGGTGGTCGAAACTCTTGGTCTCCTCATCGATAAAACGGGAGAGGGCTATACTGGCGAGATTGCAGACTGCAACCTCATCGGGAGCGGTGTACTCGATAATCTCGGTACAGAGGTTAGATGAGCGAATGGTACCGAGGTTCTTTTGATTGGATTTCTCATTACAAGCATCCTTGTAAACCATGTATGGAGTTCCAGTCTCGATTTGAGATTGAACTATGGCATCCCATAGGTCACGGGCCTTTACCGTACGACGAGCCAATCCTTCACTCTCATAATGCAGATATAGTTCCCGGAATTTCTCACCATAGTTATCGTGTAGATCAGCACATTCATTGGGACAGAATAGACTCCATTCTCCATTTTGTTCGACACGTTCCATAAAGAGATCAGGGGTCCAAAGTGCGTAGAATAGATCACGCGCTCTGAGTTCTTCCTTCCCGTGGTTCTTACGCAAGTCTAGGAAATCAAAGATATCAGGGTGCCATGGTTCGAGATAGATGGCGATTGAACCCTTGCGCTTACCGCCGCCCTGGTCGACATAGCGAGCTGTGTCGTTGAAGACCTTGAGCATCGGCACCAAGCCATTGGAATAACCATTTGTGCCTTTGATGTACGAGCCTTTAGAACGGATATTATGCACTGAAAGGCCAATGCCACCTGCCGATTTAGAGATGCGGGCGCATTGCTTGAGAGTATCGTAAATACCATCCAAGGAATCGTCTTTCATGGTTAGAAGGAAACAACTGGACATCTGTGGTTTTGGAGTTCCAGAATTGAATAGAGTTGGGGTGGCATGGGTGAACCAACCTTCGCTCATCAGGTCATAGGTCTGCTTGACCTTGTCTATATTGCCGTGGTGGATGCCGATGGCTACCCGCATCAACATGTGTTGGGGGCGCTCCGCCACTTCACCGTTAAGTCGCAGAAGATAGGAGCGTTGTAGGGTTTTAAAGCCAAAGTAATCATAATTATTATCACGTGAATAATCGATATAGGAATTGAGTAATTCAGCATTTTCCATCACTATATCAAAGACCTCTTGTGAAATCAATGGTGCATGCTCATTGGATTCAGAGTCGATGTATTCGCGTAGATCACGAATAACATCGCTGAAGTTATCGTTGGTTGAACGATGAAGGTCATCGACGCATATCCGCGCCGCGAGTCGGGAATAATCAGGGTGCTGCGACGCTAGCGAAGCCGCTGTCTCAGCTGCTAATTCATCTAGTTGGCGAGTGGTCACTCCATCGTAGAGTCCTTCGATTACCAATTTGGTAAGATAGGCGGGGTCGACCCAAACCGGGTCGAGGTCAACGGATAAATCAGTGAGTTTTTCAAGGATTGCATCGAAGCGCACATCTTCTTTATCGCCTTTGCGATTTACCACTTGTAATCCCATGTCATATCCCCCCTCTTGTTCCGCTTAGTACTGTGACAGCATCTTCCTTCGTCCGCGTACGGTTTAGAAGTCTTCCTCCATAGAGAAGCGTTGTTGCACCGCTCCAAGAGTATTCGAAGTCATCACACCTGCCTTTTGGTACTCGGCGACGCGGCGCTCAAAGAAATTTGTTTTACCCTGCATTGAAATCATCTCCATCCACGGGAATGGGTTTTCAGAACCATAGAGTTTTGTCGCTCCTAAAGAAATCAATAACCGGTCGGCGACGAATTTGATGTATTGCGCCATCCACTCAGCATTCATACCGATTAAAGACACAGGAAGAGCATCGGTGACGAATTCGATTTCGATTGTGACCGCCTCGGAAATAATCCGATGTATCATGTTCTCTCCTGCGCCTCGGACTAACTTATTATGCAGCATACAAGCGAAATCACAGTGCAAACCCTCATCGCGACTGATCAACTCGTTGGAGTAGGTCAAGCCCTGCATAATACCGCGCTTCTTGAGCCAGAAAATCGAACAGAACGAACCGGAGAAAAAGATGCCTTCGACTGCAGCAAAAGCCACTAGGCGCTCAGCGAAATTTCCTTTTTTGCGGTCGAGCCAGCGCAAGGCCCACTCACCCTTTTTACGCACGCTTGGCACCGTGTCAAGCGCCTTGAAAAGATGGTCCTTTTCGATTGGATCTTTGATGTAGGTATCAATCAATAACGAATAGGTCTCAGCGTGGATATTCTCCATCATGATTTGGAATCCGTAGAAGCACCTCGCCTCTGGCCACTGCACTTCATCAGCAAAATTAGTCACTAGATTCTCGTTGACAATTCCGTCACTTGCGGCGAAAAATGCCAGCACGTGTTTAAGGAAATGGCGCTCATCGTCACTTAGTTCGAACTCCCATTCCTTCAGGTCTTGAGCGAGGTCAATCTCCTCGGCGGTCCAAAAACTAGCGACTTCTTGTTTGTACATCTTCCAGATGTCGTCATGCTTTATTGGGAAAAGGACAAAGCGGTCCTTATTTTCTTGTAGCATCGGCTCAATATGCTGTGACGTCAGGTCCAGTTCGAACCCTTCAGCGTTATCGATCTCCGTCGGCAAGTATACCACCATGCTCCCCCGAACGAGGGATTCTTAATGCCCTCCTAGAGACCCTATAATGGTGGTGGTCTATGTCGGTGTTCACCTTGCCATTGCACCGCGTGATTAGAGTAGTGATATCGTACATCATCCACGCCGAAGGCGCGAGCGCATGACTTGAAGGCGGGGCGGCACATGCCGTAGCATGGCAGAGAACATAGTGCGGGTTAAGTTCGCCAAATTATCTGACGAAGCGAGCGAGCCAAACCAAGGATCTCGACACGCAGCAGGCTGGGACTTGCGCGCATTAGAACAAACAACCATCCACAAAGGCAGCAGCACGCGGATTCGTACCGGTCTTGCGGTCGCTATCCCCAATGGCTGGGAAGGGCAGATTAGATCGAGGTCAAGTCTGGGCGCCAAGGGAATGATAATGCCCAATGGCATCGGAACTATCGATGCCGATTATCGCGGTGAATTACAAGTTCTTGCCACTTGGATTGGCGAGGGCGATTGCATCACTTTGAACAAGGGTGAGAGGATTGCTCAATTATTGGTCGCACCCGTACCCACAGTCGAGTTCGTAGAAACCACTGTCGAAGGATTGGGAGAAACCGAAAGAGGCGAGGGTGGATTTGGTTCTAGCGGAAGATTCTGAGGGGTTTCATGCGCAAGGTCACTGTCGAGGATTTGGGGATAACCCCTTACCGAGTTGCGGAAAAGATGATGCGCGACCTGCAG
>CAUYXQ010000154.1:0-4032 GCA_963577015.1 Candidatus Thalassarchaeaceae archaeon | reverse complement strand
TGGTGCAGGGACGATTGATACTGGCTATTTCAACTGGACGGCGATGAATAACTGGAGCCACGAGGATACCGGTTGGGCGGGATCGATTGGATTGGCTCAGGGTTTCTACTGCTTCGATGCTGGATTATCACTAGTCGATGCAAATGGAACATACGAGCTCGATTGGGATTATTCATGTTTCGAAGTAATCGATGTGCCTTCACCTCTTATTTACGTATATATGAGCCAGCCTTCTTACGAAGATGACGATGATGTCGGGGCAGGGATTTATGGAAATAATTTCTCTTCTGGCACAGATTACTCGGTTTATTGGAGACTGGAACACTATCCTTCTGGCCCTATGGAAGATTCGGGTTATTTCAATTGGACTGCAGTAAATTCATCTTTCGATGAGGGCATGATGTGGTTTGGACCCCAAGGACCAGGAAGTTATGACTTTGTTGCACAACTCTCAATCAATGACGGTGGCACTTGGACGATTATCGATGAGAGTTACATCATCTTCGATGTAGTTGAAGACACTGGCACTAATGATAGTGATGAGTGGATCGATGTCGCATTCGGTGGTAATAGCGTCGTGGAAGGCATCAATCACTGGGATTCAATGTCCGATCTCAACGTTACTTTGACGATGAATGACCTTGATCCAGCTGACGATTATTACTTCAGTTACGATATCGACTTCCTTGGACCAAATGGTGATTCGGCAAATATCACTTACGAAGTGGATTACCATCAGGTTATCAATGGCACTATGATTATGATACAGCACGATACCTCAGCAGGAGCAATGCTTGGAGGCCACGAATTCTGGAACGGTTGCTGGAGTGCTAACTTCTACCTCTATTACAATGACATGAGCGGTGCAAACGGATCATTTGCGCTTGTGGCAGAACACCTTGGCGAGGACTTTACCATCGGTGTTGGCCAATCCTGCAACTGGGAGAATTGGGATTCTGACGGAGATGGATATAATGATACTCTAGATCAATTCCCATTCGATTCAAACGAGTGGAATGATACAGACATGGATGGAGTAGGAGATAATTCAGATGCCTTCCCTCAGGATTCAGACGAACAGGTCGATACAGATGGCGACGGTATTGGAAATAATGCTGACACCGATGATGATGGTGATGGTCTTCCCGATGATTGGGAAGTTGCCAATGGCCTTGATCCCGCTGAACAAGGGGATGGAACTAGCGACCCTGATGGTGATGGATTAAACAATGTAGAGGAATATGCTAAGGGAACAAACCCAATGGATGCTGATACTGACAATGATGGCAAGTCCGACAATACCGATCCATGCCCGGTTGATGCTACTGATGCCTGTGTAATCGTAACCGAGGATGATTGTGCTACAAATGAGACATTTCAAACCAACGCTGCTGGTGTTGGCGAATGTGTTGAAACAATCGTCGAACCTGTGGTGTGTGATGCTGGAGAAATCTTGGATGCTGCTACTAACACCTGTGTCGATGATGGAATTGTAATGCCCGAGGATTGTGCTGCAACTGAAACTTACCAAACCAACGCTGCTGGTGTTGGCGAATGTGTTGAAACAATCGTCATGCCAGATACCGCACCAACTTGTTGGGTCGGCTACTGGGTCGGATCTACTGGAACTCCACAAAATAACTGGAACTGGACAGAAATGATGAGCGGATGGAATGAGTTTGATGCTCCTGATAATGGTGAATTTACTCTAGCATTACCAAAGGGTGACTACTACGTATACTTCGGCTGCTGGGATGAGCAAGATGATCAAATTACTCTAGCTGTCGATGGCCTACCTGATATTCAAGAATTCGAAGCCGATGAGAGTTGGGTTTGGGGCTGGGATGAGTTCAGCATTAGTGACGATGATATTGGAGTTCAACACGACATGGTAATCACTTGGAGTTCTACTGACTTTGGCGGCAATGTAACCATCCACTTCAAGGGTGTAGAAACCGTTGCTGATTCAGCAGTTGAAAGCGACACTGGTGGTCTTCCAGGATTCCCTGCAAGTCTTGCTCTAGTTTCACTTCTAGGTGCAGCGGTTATTCTATCAAGACGCGAAGATTGATTCAGATGCAATAGGAGCAGGATTTCCCGACCACATAGTCGGGCGACTTCTGTTCTTCAGGCGTTAGCGGTTCGCGGCATGCGAAACAGAGTTCGGCCTCGGTCTCGTCTAGGTTTTCATCAAGACAAACCCTGCGATCGAAGACGAAGCACTCGCCATCCCAGTGAGCACCTCCGGTCTGTTCGATATAACGAAGGATGCCGCCATCGAGTTGGTAGACATCCTTCCAACCGGCTTCGAGCATGACCACGCTGGCCTTCTCGCAGCGCACACCTCCGGTACAATACATTACCACTGGCTTATCCTTGCTCTCATCTGGTAGTTGAGCAATGGCATCCTCGAATTCGGTGAACTTGCGAATATCTAGTTTGATTGCATCCTTGAACATACCAAATTTCGTTTCGTAATTATTGCGAGCATCAACGATAATGAAATCCTTTTCTTGGTCATACCAGGATTTCAGTTCGCTCGATTCGATAAAGGATGCGGTATAGGATAATGGTTTGATCTCGGATTTGCGGATGGTGATAATCTCATTTTTCAAGCGGACCAGCATTCGGGTGAAGGGTTGCTCGTCTGAATAACTCCACTTAACCTTGAGATCGGCAAATCTCTCATCTTCTGCGAGGGTGGAAAGGAAGTTCTCACAGGATTCTTTAGAAGCGGAAAGAAAGATGTTTATTCCTTCATGGGCAAGCAGGATGGTTCCTTTCATCGAGAGCGAATTGCACAAGTCACGTAGTGGTTGGCGCAATTCATCTCGGTCGGCCAAATCGACGAAACGATAGGCTGCGATATTGGCAACCTGTTTGCTCATGGAATCACTTTCTCTAAAGGATTCAGACTACACCTTGCGCAAGCATGGCGTCGGCTATCTTGATGAATCCAGCGACGTTGGCGCCAAAGACATAATCTCCTTCACGGCCATACTTCTTGGCGGTATCATAAGCTGCCTTGTGGATGTTGACCATAATGGCGTCCAACCTTTGGTCAACCTCTTCTCGAGTCCAGTTCAAGCGCAAGGAGTTCTGTGACATTTCAAGACCGGAGGTGGCAACTCCACCTGCATTACTTGCCTTACCTGGGGCAAATAGCACATCGCCATTCTGGAAAACTTCGACTGCCCCTGGAGTGCAGGGCATGTTTGCACCTTCTGCTACTGCGATGACGCAGTTTTTCACAAGGTTAGCGGCATCGACTGCATTGATTTCATTCTGAGTCGCACAAGGTAGGGCGACGTCGACATCAACTGCCCATAGTGGATTGTGGTCCAATTCACGGTTTGACACAGTATAGGTTGCCAAAGGGTATTGGTTCACGTATTCACTGATACGACCGCGACGATTATTCTTAAGGTCACTAATCCAAGCCAATTTTTCACGGTCGATTCCTTTCGGATCATGGATGAAACCACCAGAATCAGAAAGGGTGACGACCTTACCGCCGAGATCTAATACCTTCGCAGCTGCATACTGAGCAACATTGCCGCTGCCGGAAATAGAAACGGTGGCTCCAACTAATGACTTTCCTTGAGCCGCAAGCATTTCACGAGCGAAGTAAACCAAACCGTAGCCGGTTGCTTCGGGGCGAATCAAAGACCCACCGTAGGACATACCCTTACCGGTTAGAACTCCCTCGAACTCGTTCTGCAATTTCTTATACATTCCAAACAGGAAACCGATCTCGCGACCGCCTACCCCGATGTCGCCAGCAGGGACATCGCAATTGCTACCGATATGGCGCCATAATTCCATCATGAAGGATTGGCAGAATCTCATGACCTCGTTATCGGACTTGCCCTTGGGGTCGAAATCCGAACCACCCTTACCGCCACCCATTGGCAGACCGGTTAGGCTGTTCTTGAATATCTGCTCAAATGCTAGGAATTTGAGAATCGAGGCGTTAACGCTGGGATGAAATCGCAATCCACCCTTATATGGCCCGATGGCACCGTTAAATTG
>CAUYXQ010000153.1:0-4154 GCA_963577015.1 Candidatus Thalassarchaeaceae archaeon | reverse complement strand
AATCGGAATTAGTACGCTTATAGTTCGATATCGTGGTAGAGTTCGTTTTGAAAAACAGTGAATAGAGCCGATCAATTCACCTAATTTCGATTCTAGGTCCAATATGGATACTGCGACCTGATTGACCTAAGATTTTGTTCGAATATTTTTCTTCATTTTAGCTTCGGTGTGTAAACAAATCTTCAAAAGCATTCGACATAAGTCGGAATCATGGAGAACCTCCCCTTGTTTGTCTTGCCGATGGTTTTGCTGCCAGGCGAAGTTCAGGAATTGAGGGTTTTTGAGCCACGTTACCGCCAAATGCTCGATGATTGCCTATTGGATGAACTCAACTTCGGATTGGTTCTCAACGACGAATTTCAACCGGTAAATCATTGGGACGGCCCACGGACACATGGCTGTGAAGCAGAAATACTCCACCATGAAACCAAAGGGAGCAATCACTTCCTGAAAATTATTGGTCGACGAAGATTCACAATCCATCAGGTGTTTGAACCAGCATTACCCCCGTTTAGTCACCCGATGGTTGAATCATTAATCAGTCCGGATGGAGTAGACCCCGACTTGCAAACCCTGCTCGAAATTATCCCTGAAGAAGTAGGACATTCGAAACTCTACATCAGTGCCAAAGTCGAATTTCACGAACCGCAAATAGAGACCACCACTCAACAACAAATCGAATTAAAAGACCTAGTGACTATGGTGTTGAATCGTATTGCTATCATGCTAGACATCGAAGAAGACATGGTTGATGAATGGGTCAAAACAACGCCGATGCTGCAGGTTGTTGATAGCGATCCGAACTCAGTTTATTCTGTTACGACTTTACTGGTTAATGATCTTGAATCAAGGCAACAGATTTTGTCCAGTGAAGACATTGATGCGGCGATTACAGAACTATCACGTCAGTTCGCGGTTTCTCTTGAAGAGGAATAGGGACATCCATCAGGAATGGTTATTGAAGTAGGTTGCAACTCGGGTGCTATGACAGCCCTGTACACGCATGCTCGAGTCAAGAGCCTCCTCTTTGTCTCCCTCCTATTGCTGATGTCACAGATCGGCGGCTTGTACAAATTCAATGATTCTAAGAGTGATGAAAACTCTGCTCTCAACGAATTTATCGACCCACTGTCCAGTTCTCACAACGGCTCAGGCACAAATTCCACCGAATCGATGACTCGCATCATGATGTTCCCTCCCAATGCTGAGGTCACTGGCATGCACATCGATGCGAATGGCAACTTTTTCGTGAATGCAATGCACCCCGATGAAGGCAATTACAAAGCAACAATCGGAGTGATCAATGGCATCGATTGGAATGACCTTCCCAGTTCCGTTCCAGAATTAGCATCATCCAGCAGTGAAGGAGATATTTGGCATGGTATTCGAACTTCTTACGGAGATTATCAGGTTCTCCTACAAAGTGGCGAAGTCCTCACCGAAGGTGGAAATGCAGGGGGTATCTACTCTGTTGATGATGAAACTAGACTTTTCATCAGCGAAAAACCAGACTACAATGCCTTCGTACCTCTAGACGATAATGGTAGCCGCGGATACCTCTATACCGCCTGGGAAGAACGACCTGCAGGAATCAGCCAAGTAGAGATTGAATGGAATGCAACATCTGGCGAATGGAATGTGCTGGGTAGCATGATGCTGAACCTTAGCAGTGTCAACGGTGGTTGGGTTTTCTGCTTTGGCAGTATGAGCCCATGGGAGACGCCACTTCTATCCGAGGAACTCTACTTTGATAATACTCAGAATTGGAATGATGCGAATTACAATTATCATGATGACCAGCAGAGATTAGAGGATTATCTCGGTTACTACCCTAACCCTTACGATTACGGTTATATCATGGAAATCGAGAATGCGACCACCACCGACCTCGGTTTTAACAAGCACTTTGCAATGGGACGATTCTCGCATGAAAACGCACAGGTGATGCCTGATGAGAGAACGGTTTACCTCTCTGACGACGGCTATGACACGGTATTGTTCAAGTTCGTCGCTGACACTGCTGGAGACCTCAGTTCAGGAACTCTCTACGCTGCTAGAGTCACTCAAGATAATAGCAGCGACTCGGCTACTACTGGATTTGATGTGGAGTGGATAGAAATAGCCTCGTCGTCAAATTCGGTTATTCAAACCTGGATTGAAGAATACGATGGCATTACCACAGCAGATTTCATCGCAGGACAGAATTCCTATATCTCCGACGAAGAGATCAACGATTGGGCAGAAGGGCGTCTGAATGAGGACTTGAATAGTGATGGTACTATTGGAAATGCGGCTGATGACCGTGTCGCTTTCCTCGAATCGCGTAAGGCCGCTGCTGCGCTTGGAGCCAGCGATGAATGGAATAAGATGGAAGGGGTTGCGTTCAATCCAAACGCACCCGATTACCTCTATCTGGCGATGTCTGATGTTGGTTATGATATGAGCGATGGACAGGGCGACATCGATGTCACGCAGAATCGTTGTGGAATCATCTACCGCATGACTTTGGCTGATGAATGGAATGTGAATAGGATTGAACCAGTGATATCTGGTGGCACTTACACATCTTCAGCCACATACGAATGTGATGTTAACAAAATCGCTGGACCAGATAATCTCGTCGTTCTCGATGGCGGGCAGGTTTTGATAGGCGAAGATACAGGTAAGCATGAGAGCAACATGGTCTGGCTCTGGGAGCAACACATCGAGATTGAAATAGTGGATGAAGGAATAGATAACGAAAGTTCTGGAACAGTTGAAGCCGGAGATGAAGGGGCAGAATCAAGCATCCCAGGCTTTGGATTCATACTCAGCATCACCGCAGCACTTGGAGCCGCTCTTATTGTGATCCGCCGTGAGTGAACTACGAATGAAACTGTGATGGTAATGGACCCGAACCAACAAGTACAAGTTACGGCCCTTCCGAACTAACTGTAATAGGAGATATTCTGTTCTTCAATGGTGATGATTCTGCCTTGGTTTGAAATAGGAAATCGTTGAAAGCAGTGGTCTGGTAGGAACGGTCGATGAGCGTCTGGTCAGGCGAATATGTATCGGCGGTTTCGGCCTTTTCTTTGCGTATGAGTCGATTGATTGAGCGCGGGTTTTCTGTATCTCATGAACGTCTTGCTATCGGCCAAAAAGGCCCAAACGAAGAGAATTTAGCAATAGATGTGGCATGGATTGGGCCGAGTGATGCTAGCCGTTTGTTATTGTCATCTTCAGGAATACATGGAGTCGAGGGTTTTGCTGGCTCGGCTATCCAATTGTCGATTCTCGATTCCTTGGACTCACTTCCAGATGATACTGCTGTAGCCATTATCCACATCGTTAATCCCTATGGTATGGCTTGGCTGCGACGAGTGAATGAGACGAATGTCGATCTCAATCGCAATTTTCTGTTACCTAGAGAGGAATATGCCGGTGAGCCAGATGGCTATGCTCGTTTGAGTCCACATATCAATCAGGCCAGTGCTCCCAAACGCAAGGACCGTTTCTTTTGGCGTGCCTTGTGGTACGTATTGCGCAACGGTTTTTCAGCGACAAAGCAGGCCTTTGCTGAGGGCCAATATAGTCGGCCTGAATGTTTGCAATATGGTGGTTCAGCCTTGGAGAAAGGTCCTGAATTAATCATCGAATGGTTGGAGAAAAATCTTACTTCGGTAGAACGCTGTCTATGGATAGACCTACACACAGGATTGGGTAAGGCCGGTGAAGATACATTGCTGGTAGAGTTCGAAGAGGGTGATCCTCGCCTGAAAGAATTGAGCACGAACTTTGGCCCGCGCATCACCAGTCTCGACCCTAAGGCAGGGGTGGCCTATGCTATTCGTGGTGGGATGCAAGCAGGGGTAGAGGCTAGATTTCCAAAAATCGAATGGACTAGTATCACTCAGGAATTTGGTACAGTTTCTCCCTTCAAGGTCATCAAAGCGCTCAGGGCAGAAAATCGCTGGAGCCAATGGGGCGGAGCAGATGGTAGGGAAGCGCTGCATCATTGGAGCAGACAGAATCTGCTAAACACCTTCAATCTGCGTGACGTAGCCTGGCGAAATCGACTCCTTGAACGCGGCAATGCACTATTCATCGATGCCATCAAGCACTTGCAGAGACCATTCCGATAACCATGTCGGGGGCGGGGGCTGTGCCGTTCC
>CAUYXQ010000152.1:0-4171 GCA_963577015.1 Candidatus Thalassarchaeaceae archaeon | reverse complement strand
TTACGATGTTAAGCGCAGAATAACTTTGACTGAAATGGCCAGTCTACTTGAAATTTCCAAATCTACGCTCTCTGCACAACTACAGCGAATCGAAAGTTCAGTGATGCACTCATTTGCTGAAGACATCCGTAGGCGCAGTCCTTGAGCGAACATGTCCGTGCGAACATGTTCGCAAAGTTCTCATAGTCAAGGCTGTATAGCACAGTACATGGCAGAACTACCCAATACCTGGGCTGAATGGATCGAAAACTTTGGTGATTGGCAGGATACTGTTGGTTTCGACAAGAAATGGCTCGGTGATTTTGAACTCTCGGTATTATTCGATTGGGACCGTGCAGGCGGCCATATCGAATTTGGGGATTATGCTGGTCGCGCTAAATGGGAACGTGCATTGCAGGTCCCACACCAAAGTATCCGCGACGGTCTTATCTCGATGATTACAGTGCAAGGTGACACAGAATTCGCTTCTGTCGAGCAACAACGACACCTACTGGCTTCAGCACCTACTGATTACGACCGCTACGCTGCGGCTAGAATCATGGCCGAGGAGCAACGCCACGGTTGGCAGATGGCATACCTCTTGATGACCTATTTTGGCCAACAAGGAGCTAGAGAAGCCCAGAAATTACTGGAAAGAAATGCCCAAACAGGTAGTAGATTACTCGGCGCATTTAACCGACCAATGCCTCATTGGCTGGACTTTTACTGCTACACAATGTTTGTCGACCGCGATGGTAAATTCCAACTCGGTATGCTTTCGACCTCTTCATTCAAACCACTGGCTGCGTCAATGGGACCTATGCTCAAGGAGGAATCCTTCCACCTTGGTACTGGATCCAATGGCTTGCGTCGAGTGATAAAGGCAGGGGTTATTCCACTCGATATGCTACAACGATACTTCAACAAATGGGTTTCAACCGCACACGACCTATTTGGTACAGATTCCTCTTCAAGTGCAGAATGGGCCTATGTGTGGGGTATCAAGGGACGTTGGGATGAACGCAAAAAACTCGAGGCTGGTGTCGAACTCGACAAGAGTATCCTCAACGAAGAGGGGCGCGGCCATTACCACGATGAAATCGTCACAGAAGTTGAAAAGTTGAATGGATACTTGCCAGAAAGTGTCGAACAGAAACTCTTTGTTTGTCATGAAAATTTCAACCGAGACATCGGTGACTTCGCCGACAAAAACTGTACGCTAGAGGGAGATGTTTTCCAGGGTGACGATACAGAATGGAAGGCATATCTTGCTAGCGTTCTCCCAACTGCTGCAGATGAGGAACAACTAATCGAATTATTTAAGTTGGAATGGGTCGAAAATAAACCGATGACCCCCCGCCAAATCTCTTCGGGTATCGGAGTAAGTGCTTGAAGGAGTGATTTAGATGATTCCTGTTTCCCTCTATGGGGTTTCGGTGGAAAAGTGTGATGAGTTCTTTCAGCGTTTACCGAGATTGGTGGCAGACCTTCATGATGATCTAGCCTATACCGAGACCCTTTTCTCTATCGATGATGGCATCTCTATTGAAAAATTGCATTTGATAGATATTTGGGCAGAATATGTTCCGCAGGCTTGGCCTGATGATGTAATTCAAGAATTGATAATAGCGTTGATGACCGTTCGTTATCCAGATGTAGGATTGGTTGAACACTTGTTGACCTTAGATGGCATTGATGCTGTGCGTGTTTCCTATTGGTTACATTTCCTTACCAACGTATATCCAATTTACAGCAAGAAAGCCTGTGAAGCATTAGACGAATTGGGTGTACCAACTCCGTTCATACCAGATGATATCGCCTCTTATGGTCTCTATGTACAAAGATTGGAAGGGCTAAAACTCCACGCACCTGCAGCAGGTCTACCAGAAATCGGCTTACCAAGAGCCCGTGTCCTGCAAATCGGCCTGGAGAGATTTATTTGAAAAACGCATTAACCCATGCCAAATTACTACTTGTTGCGGCTATATGGGGCATCAGTTGGGTAGCGGGAAGAGTCATCGCACTCGCTGTACCACCTATTACTGCAGCATGGATTCGTTATGTTATTGCCGTAGGCTGTTTTCTAATATTCCTCAAAGTGACTAATCGTTGGCAATTACCAAGTCGCGAACAATGGAAAATCGTCGCGTTAATCGGCTTATTTTCAACCTGCATCTATCAGGCTCTTTTCATGTATGGAATGCAATACACCGCAGCAGGAGATGCTTCATTGATGATAACTTTCAATCCGATTTTCACAGCCTTAATAGCCATTCCTTTTCTCGGTGAAAAAATGAATTTACGCTTAGCATCAGGTCTAATCCTGGCTCTGGTTGGTGTTTCTATCCTGTTCTTTTATTCACCCAATATCGATATTCCTTTTGCTGACAGGCTAAAGGGAAATTTCATGATTGCTGCTGCAGCATTGGCTTGGGCATTCTCTTCTATTCTGATGAAGAAATCAATGACTACTGCCCAAGACCCCCTCAGCCCTTTGCATCTCACGGTATGGTCTTCGGTGATGGGTTTACTGATGCTCACTCCATGGGCTGGATATGAAATGTTGACGATTGGTATTGCAAGCCCCTCACAGAATGTATGGATGGCCATCATATTCCTCGCATTATTGTCAACCGTACTCTCTTATGTTTGGTTTGCCGATGGTATCAAAACCCTTGGCGCAGGGAAAACCGCGCTATATGTCTACCTAGTTCCCCCATTCGGAATCATCAGCGCTTGGATATTGATCGATGAACAAATCGGTTGGTCGTTCTTGTTCTCTTTTCTACTGATTGTCATTGGTGTCGCTTTGGCCCAGAGTGAGAAGCGTGATGAACAAGATGCCTCTGGCCATTGATATGGAGATTGGTCAAGTCACAGTGATTGGTGCTGGGACAATGGGTGCGGGAATTGCCCAAGTCTGTGCTCAAGCCGGTTGGACCACACACCTCTACGATGCCTTTCCACAAGGTCTCAAGAAGGGAATGGCTACAATTGACGCTTTTTGGAACAAGGGAATCGACAAAGGTAAAACCACCCCAGAGCAAAAGAAGGGGTGGGCTGCGAACCTCTCAACTTTCTCCGACTTGGAAGATGCGGTGAAAAATGCTGATATGGTTATCGAAGCAGTGCCTGAAATCCCATCTCTCAAACATCAGATCTTTGCTGATCTTGGACGATTAACCCCCGCCGGTTGCATTCTTGGAACCAATACCTCCTCGCTTTCTATCGCTGATATCGCTGAAGCATCTGGCAGAGCGGAAGATGTGATAGGTATGCATTTTTTCAATCCCGTGCCGATAATGTCCTTGCTTGAATTGGTCAAACATGATTTATGTTCTAAAGAGACTATTGCATTTGCAAAAGCCGCCGGTAAAGCGATGGGTAAGACCACAATTCTAGTAAAAGATGTACCAGGTTTTGCTACCAGCCGTTTAGGGGTAGTGCTTGGAAATGAAGCGATTCGAATGCTGGCTGATGGAGTTGCAACGGCCAAAGACATCGATACGGCGATGGAACTAGGATATCGCCATCCGATGGGCCCTCTGGCTCTCAGTGATTTGATAGGACTAGATGTTCGACGAGATATATTGCTCAATTTAGCCAAATCTTTCAACGATGATTCATACCTACCTCACCCCCTACTCAACAAATTGGTTGCAGAAGGCCGGTTGGGTAAAAAATCAGGCAAAGGCATCTATGATTGGGTCTCGGGTAAAGCCGAGGAAAGCGATTTGTGAACCTAACTGAAATCCGGTTCTCGCTTATCGAGGAAGGCACTTACACCCTCTTTGAATTCGGCGCTACAACCCGCAGCCTTAATCAAGACTCGTTCATGGTGAAGATGCTCTTCAAAATCATTATCATGGCTGGTATCGAGAAGGTGTTTGGTCGATTCACGAGTATGCTCGCTCCAACGCGACCATTTTCGAGCCAAACTTATAGCGGCGGCAACAGGGTCTTCGGAAATTTCATCGATCGCCCCAAACTCCAGTGCCTGTTGCGAGTTCCAAATCGCATTATCGAAGAAAAATCGCTTAGCGATTTGCTCTCCGACCAAACGCGGTAATAACCAAGTTGTACCACCATCGGGAGAAAGTCCAATCCCTGCATATGAAGATGCTAATTTAGCTGCGCTTCCCGCTATTCGGGCATCACAAGCGAGGGCTAAACCCAATCCCCCGCCTGCTGC
>CAUYXQ010000151.1:0-4203 GCA_963577015.1 Candidatus Thalassarchaeaceae archaeon | reverse complement strand
TGACCCTGATGGTCAGACGATAACTTTCACAGATGCAACCCTCCATTCCGAGGAGGGAGTCTTGGAGGTAAACCTGAATAGCACCTCATTAACGGTCTCACACACCGAGCAAGACCAATGGATTGGTAATGTCAATATGAGTGTCAATCTCTCGGCCGGTGGTGACGATGTTGCCACGGTCATAGTCAAGGTCATCGTCACTGAGGTCGACGACCCCGTAGTGCAAGGTACTGTGGTTGAGATGCTGATTGGCGATGAGGATAATGGCTCATTAATGCTCGATTTATCGGCATTTGTCAGTGACCCAGAGGGCGCGGAAATACAACTTTCACAACCGGCGATAGTCGAAGGTTTGTCGGTCGTTTTAGACGGCAGTGATGTCGAAATTCTACCCGACCCAAATTGGAACGGTGGGGCTATGATCAACCTACCGGTTTCCGATGGCACCACCGCCGCGATTATCGTTGAAATACCAGTGCGAATCGATGCGGTTGACGATGCGTTATGGGTGAATGAATCAGCATGGAATATCACGATGGACGAGGATAGTGCCATGCAATTGAACCTTGAATTATTTGCAGGAGATATCGATGGTGATGAATTGACGTGGTCTCTGTCAGGAGCATCGACTATTGTCGATGCGCAACTCAGTAGCGTCTTGGATTTAGTAGGCATCGATAATCAAAACGGTTTGGTTACCAGTTTTGTATTAGAGGTAACAGATGGCAATACCACCTTTACCAATAATCTTCGTATCGAGGTCATCGATATTGCCGATGTACCTATGGTTTCGATGACCTCTTCGGTAGTCGGCGATGGCCAAGTCGATGTGCTTTGGTCGTTGATCGATGCCGATGTTAATTCCACTCACATAATCGAGATGTATTGGGAGTTTGGCGAGGCAAACGCAACTCATGCTTGTACTGGTGAAGAGGTCAAAACCTGTGCATCGGCGGTGGTGATGCCTGAGGCAGCGGTGGGGCAGGAGTTGATTTTGCGACTTCAGGTCTGGGATGAAGAAGCGCAGCAATGGTCCAATATCGACACCAGAATTGTGGTGGCAAAGGAGCCCCCTAAATCAGGAAATCAAGATGTTTCTGGCTTTGATGCCCCACAATGGCTATTGCCAGTGACAATGGGAATTGTGGCGATTTTACTATTGATTTTGATTTTCCAGGGTGGATTGAAGAGCGAGGATTTAGCAAGCGAAGAACAGGAAGGGGAACCTGAAGTCGAAGTACTGAAAGAAGTCAAAGTTGAGGTCGAGGTCGAAGTTGAGCAACCCAAAGGCCTACTTGCGCGTGCGGCTAAAAAATCATAGCGGGATATTGCCGTGTTTTTTAGGTGGACTCCACTCACGCTTCGAAGAGAAGATGCGTAAAGCTCTAATCAGTCGTAATCTCGTTTCACTCGGTTCGATAACATCGTCGAGCCAGCCGTTTCTAGCTGCAATATATGGATCGCCGAATTTACTTTTGTAATCCTCGGTCAATTGAGTTCTCACCGCTTCCTTTTCATCGTCAGGGACTGCATTTATCTCATAGCGATGAATGATACTCACCGCACCATCAGCACCCATTACCGCCAGTTCAGCCGTGGGCCAAGCAATGTTGTAATCGGAACTCAAATGTTTGCAAGACATCGCTAAATATGCGCCACCGTAAGCCTTTCTAGTTATGACTGTAAGTTTAGGTACTGTCGCTTCAGCATAGGCGTATAGCAACTTGGCACCATGACGAATAATCCCACCCCATTCCTGGACTACTCCCGGTAGGAAACCTGGTACATCTTCAAAGGTCAAAAGTGGGATATTGAATGCATCACAAGTGCGAATGAATCTCGCTGCCTTTATTGAAGCATCAATGTCAAGGCAGCCGGCTAGTACCTTTGGCTGATTGGCGATAACACCTACGCTACAACCATCCATACGAGCAAAACCGATGATGATATTTTCAGCATATGACCCGAATAATTCCATGAATAAACCATCATCAGCAACCTCTTCGATTACCTTGACCATATCATAAGGTCGGTTCGGATTGTCAGGTACGATTTTTTCCAATTCGGGGTTGGAGCGCTGTGGGTCATCATCACAATCTAATCGAGGCGGGTTTGCCATATTGTAATCGGGTAAAAACGAGAGTATTTCAGCAGCCAAACCGCAGGCGTCCTCTTCGTCTTCAGCGATTAAACAGGCGATTCCTGAACGGCTAGCATGTAGATTAGCACCGCCTAGTCCTGCTGCGTCGATTTCACCGGAGAGCACCTCGGGGGTTTCCAGTGGTGATGAGAGAAATAATTGGCCATGTTCTTCACCGAGAATGGTGAAATCAGCCAGCGATGCACCCAGGGCACTAACTCCTACCACTGGCCCGAGAACCAATGAGATCATCGGGATACGACCAGAGCATTGAACCAATCTATCGAGTAGAACTCCAGTGCCGCCAAGAGCGGCAACACCATCGTGTGCTCTCTGTCCGCCACCGTCCCAAATTCCCACCAGTGGTACCTTTGTCCGTTCAGCCATCTCGACAACCTTGGCGATCTTTTGGGCGTGCATTTCACCCATAGACCCGCCGTGAACACTGAAGTCTTGGGCAAAACAGTATACCCTTCGACCATTGATTAAACCGTGGCCTGCCACGACCCCATCACCCAGAGTTTCATGGAGAAACATGCCGTGATCTGTCGCACGATGAGTGACGAAAGTGTCAATTTCAACAAACGAGTCCTCGTCGAGTAAGAGCCCGATTCTGTCTCGTGCAGTTCCTCGGCCTGAACTGCGAATAGCTTCGTTGCGTTTGAGGCCGCCACCAGCGTAGGCTTGGGTACGACGCCAGCGTAGTTCCTCCAAACCCTCGCTATTTTCACTCGCCATATCTTATCCTCCTCATGTATTCAGGATTGGGGAGTTTTCCCCGCATAGATTCTGTTCAAGCATTTCCCCTAGGTCGAAGCCTTGCGATAATAACCAATGTACCTTTGCTAGCAAAGCCTCGGGACTGGTGGTCGAGCCATGGCCGAGTATTCCAATCTCTTGCTGAATTCTGCCCTTTGAATATACATTCATATCGACAGGGCCATGGATACACTGATTGGCGATGATTATCGGAATTTTACAGTTCTTGACAATTTCAAATAGAGCGATATTCTCAGGGGCATCGTTCATCTGATCCTCGATTGGCAGATGTCCTAAACCGGTACCGTGAATAATCGCTGCAGCATATCCCGCAGATTCAGCAGCAGTTATCAGGTCACCATGTAAGTGGGGTCCTGCGATAAATTGGGCGATTTTAATACTTGTATCAAAGCGAGTTGGCGCCGATATTTCACGGGTAGGTGAAGTGGCCGATGAATCATTAGTGATGCCTTCGCGTGAGAAGTTGATCAGAGCCAAGGTCTCGTGGTTGACGGTTTGAAAAGCATCTCTTCTCGTCGAGTGCAGTTTGCGTACCCCTACTCCTGAATTTACCGCACAAATACCGTCACCAGTTCCCGCGTGCATCACGGTCACCGTGGTATCACCTTCACCGGTTGACACGGGGCCGTTGGCTGCCCAATGGACTGCTGAAAGAAGATTTTCAGTTGCATCGGATGAGCCGCGGTCGCTTGAGCGCTGTGACCCGGTGAACACGATTCGTCCTGCTGCTCTTGCACCATTACCGGAAAATGCGAAAGATAGTGCAGCAGCCGAGATGTGCATCGTATCTGTGCCATGAGTGATGACCACGCCGACACTGCCTGAGTCAAAGGCGTTTTGAGCAGCATCAATCATTGCATTCCAATGTTGTGGGCGAATGTCATCAGACCACATATTGCCTAATTTTACTGATTCGATATAGGCGATGTTTGCCAGTTCGGGCATCCCTGATAAGATATCTGCCGGCTCAAAACGAGCCACTACCGCACCGGTTGCATAGTCTACTTTGGAGGCGATGGTCCCTCCAGTATGGATGATGGTTACTTTCTCCAACTGATTGTTTTGTTCTATTTCGGTGGGTTTATTGGCAGTAAAACCGGTGGATTCAGCGATTATCTCAAGTGCAGTTACCGCCGATAATGGATGCGAGACATTGTAGCCATTGACCAATTTCAAAGTGATGTGATCAGCGGCTGCACCTGGTAATACAACTCCAGAATGAGAGGTTGGGCCAGCCGGGCCAGAGGTCTCTATTTTGACCCTAGTGCCTATTGCAGGGGCCT
>CAUYXQ010000150.1:0-4220 GCA_963577015.1 Candidatus Thalassarchaeaceae archaeon | reverse complement strand
ACTTCAGGTTAAAATGAAGGGCAGTGATAATTTCTTGTTCAACATCACCGATGTTTCGCAAGATGTTCTACCAGATAGTAAGTGGGAGTCAGAGGTCAAGGTTGTCGAGGCCAATGAAAAGCCGGATTTCACCTATGATCTTGGATATACCGTGTTGCCAAAGGTAGCAGAGTTTACCGAAGGAAGTTTGAAGTTGGAACAATCCGTACTTGAGGTAATGGATGCCAAGGTTGAGAAGAGATATTCCAAAACGGTTCTCCCATCCTATAGAAAACAAGACCTGACCGCAAATATTGTTATTACCAATACCGGTTCATCGCCCATAAATTTGATGAGATTAACCGATGATGTGCCTGGATTATTTGCAGCGCCCGCATTGGATACCATCATGGTGAAGGTTGGCGGTAGCGAGTTGGCGGATGACCAATTCAAAGCTGAAATCAGTGAGGGTGTTACTATTGAAAAAGAGTTACGCAGTCCTGATGGGGTTGGTCATACCATGACGATGACGGTTGGGACAAGAGGTCCTATCGGCCTAGCTCCTGGAAAGTTGTTGGAGATTTCGTATCCACTTACCGCTCCAGATCCATCTCCTGCAAACGAAAAGATCGCAGGGCCACTACGCTGTGAATTTAGCGCAGAGAGGTTCGGTCCAATCTGCTCAAGTGACGTTATCGAGTCACCATTGGTCACAGTCCGGCACAATAGACGTAATTTCAGTGCAGGTAAATCGGTGATGCCAATCGGAGGAAAAGGTCGTTATGAAGTTTTGATAATCTTTGAAAACAACGGTGATACCCCGCTACTAGACGTGTCGCTTAATGACTTATTACCGAGTAATTTCGAGATCAAGAATTGGTCTGTTCAAGGAATGGGCGGTAAGAAGGATAATATCGATATGGCAACTTCAGATGAAGGAGATAATACCGCAATCACATGGGCTATTCCCAAAGTCGAGTGCAATGAGAGAGTTGAGGTTTGCTTTGAAATCAAGGGCGATGGCGAGGTTAACGCTGAGCAATTAAACAAATTCCACGGCGCTACTTTTGGCGATGAGGTCGAGGATGAAATCTCGCTGGTTGCGGATGAACCGAGCACAGACGATTCGAGCGCTGATTCTGAAGAGAAATCGACAGGAGAACCAGGTGAAGGTTTCAAGTGGCGCGAGGATGTTCTTGAAAAAGTAATGGCTACGCATGGTATTGAAGACCGTGATGCTTTCGTAAATTTCGCGGTTGCTTTCGATCACGATAGCAACCAATATCTCAAGAAGGCCGAGTTAGAAGATGCAGCAAAGGCTTGGGGTGAAGCAGCGGAGTCTGAAGAGATGCCTGCTGATGATTCATCAGAAGATGAGCCTAGCGACGAAGAGACGTCTGAAGAGGTACCTGTAGTCGATGATGAAGTGGTTGTTGAGGAATCAACTGACGAAATAGCAACCGATGATTCTCAAGTATCAGACGATGAGAGTATGGCCTGCCCGGTTTGTCAGGAATCAAATAATGCCGACGCTACTATCTGCGCAACCTGCGGCTTTTCCTTTGATTGAAGTTTAGATTATCAATTCCCAAGGCGGCCAAGGTTGACTTACATCGCCTTCGCTGACGATGATTAATACGGTTCTAGGCATTTGTCCAAGCAATTGTTCAAGTGGTTTTGAAGTAGAGGGCGGTATCACTCCCTGACGTAAATCAACCGCAAGCCATGCCTGTGGATATTGGAGACTCCAAGCATCGAATTCAGCCATTATCCCTTCTGGTGGAACTCCTTGTCGTACACTGGCAAGATATTCCCAATCCCCTGGTATCGAGCGATCTGAATCAGACCACAAGAATATACGTGGCTTACGGGGTAAGCGCGCAATCTGCTGTAATGCAGTATGCTCGTCAATCACGCATGGTGAGCGCGGCATTGGCATCGGTTGAGGATGTATCCACATATCATTACTCATAGCTCTGCCCCATTCTGCCAAGTCTGGCCCGCATGTTTGACTCCTTCGGTTCCATTGAGATAGTGGCAATGTTCAAACGACCTCTTCCCTCCCCTTGAGCATGAGCGCCAGCCCGGCTCCACCGCCTCCTGCTGGAGGTTCGATGATGTTCATGATGCTATTCATGATCATGATGACCTTCCTGCTGCTCTCGGGTGATTTTAGATCTACTCTTGGTAATTTTGCCGACCCCTATCTCTCGCCTTGGCTACCAGATGAGAAGTGGTTTATCCTCACCGTATTCGTACTTGGGTCAATATCGATGTTTACCAATACTGTCTTGCGTAATTTTTTCACCGACCCAATCGCCCAAGCACATATCGCTCATCGCCAAGGGCAGATTCGAAAAATGATGAATGAGGGGAGAGTTGGCCGTGACCCGATTCTTATAGACAAGGCCCAAACAATGCAACAGCACATGATGCCAGAACAGCTCAAGGTGCAGATGGGTGCAATGAAACCGATGATGTTCACCATGATTTTCATCATCGCAGTGTTTTCGTGGATGGGGGCGATGGTCGAGAATTTCCGTGTTGATTATGTCAGTCTGCCATGGATGTCTGAATGGCATATGATTTACGGACGTTTCCTTTTTTTCCCTGCATGGATATGCGCCTATATCTGCATGTCTGCACCGTTGGGACGAATCGTCGACCGTCATATCAAACTCTATCGTTACCGCGGCCACCCCTTGGTGCTCGCTGGTGAAACTATCAAAGAACCACTTCTCGAGTTGGTTTCAACCTCGCAAACAAAATCTAAAGCAGCACAATCTCGTGAAATAAGAGCGAGGCAACGTCGTCGTCATGGTCCTCGAAAGACCGATACCGCAGTCAAGGAAAAGAACGAATTAGAAAAACCCGAAAAACCGGTGATGACCGGGCAATGTCCTGAATGTGATAGTGAACTGATAGAGAGGGATGGTCCCTCATTATTGCGCTGTCAGATATGCCGCCACGAATGGAGATGAGACTATTCTCAAAGTATCTATATCCGGTCATCCCGGAAGCGGTACCACCACGCTTGTCAACAGCCTATGTAAGTTGATGTCTTGGACAACGGTAAACGGCGGCGACATCTTTCGCAATCAGGCAAAAGCGAGGGGGATATCCCTTGCAGATTTTGCTGAAATCTGCCGCAGTGATGAATCGATTGACCGTATGTTGGACGCTATGCTAATCGACTCTATGGAGGCAGAGGATGGCCCGGAAATCGTCGAAAGTCGTTTGGCTGGATGGTGGGCTTATCGCCAGAACATCTCTTGTATTCGCATTTGGCTAGAGGTTAGTGACGATGAAAGGGCACGGCGAGTGTCCGTTAGAGAAGGTCTTACCATGGAAGATGCTCTGGCAGCAAATCAAAAGCGTTTACTGGTAGACCGGCAAAGATATGAGTCGATGTACGGAATTAGGCCAAGTGATGCAACGCCATACACTCATACCATCGATGCCACCACGCTCCCCAAAGAGGAGGTTCTTAAAGTGGCACTTAAGATTCTAAAGGAGGGACTAAAATGACAATAATGTTTTGTCCAGATTATTCTACTAATGCCAAATACGGTAAGAAGCCTGAAGATCGTTCAATAGAGGAATTACTCGCCTCAGGTTTCATTCTTCTCGACAAGACCTTTGGTCCGACTTCCCATCAAGTCTCAGCGTGGGCAAGAGATTTACTTCAATTGGATAAATTAGGCCATGGCGGCACACTAGATCCTTTTGCTACCGGTTTGATCACCTTGTTGAGTGGCAAGGCTGTACGTCTCTCCTCCAAGGTTCTCTCCCATGATAAATCGTATATTGCTGTGCTAAAGATTCACGGTGAGCACGACGAGGATGATATCAGGGCGGTAATGGGAAAACTCACTGGTAGAATCTACAATGTTCCACCAGAGATTTCGGCGGTCAAGGTTCAGGTCAGAACCAGAACCATTCATCGTTTTGATTTGATTGAGATGGTCGATAATCATGTCATTGCTCATATCGAGTGTGAATCCGGCACCTATGTCCGTACCCTCGCTTCCGACATGGGATTGATGCTCGATTGTGCGGTAGATCTCAAGGAATTGCGCCGTCCTACCTCTGGTCCCTTCTCTTTGAAGAGTGCGATAACTATGCAACAATTAGCCGATGCCTATTGGCTGTGGACCAATAAGGGTGATGATTCGGCAATGCTTAGAATCGTTCATCCAATCGAGAGTTTGCTCGAAGGATTCCCCCGTCTAGTGGTCAAG
>CAUYXQ010000149.1:0-4247 GCA_963577015.1 Candidatus Thalassarchaeaceae archaeon | reverse complement strand
TTCTTTTTGCGAGAGCATCGGTCATTGCATCGAGCACACCGAAGTCATCTTTGGCTACTGAAAGATCTGCTCCTACCGGTTGGAATACCGGGGTAATCATTATCAGAAAAATGATGAATGCCATCCGCTGACCTTTGACTGCCAAAGGTAGGCCGGCATGAATAAGTCGGATAACTGGCTTGGTCATCATGCCGCTTCGCGGCACTAGGATTCATGAACCCATCCCTACATTGATTGCATTATCACTGAATCAACGTGTGAACAATACCTCGACACCGCAATGTGGACAATCGACCAAGGCCTCATTAACCCCGGATGGTAAATCGATTATGAAACCCTTGGAACACGCACTACAAGATCCTTTGATACCAATTGGTTCCTCTGCGGGGGCTGTTTTAGCACTAGGAAGGGAAATCCCCCCACTCCTTACATTTACTTTAGCAGACGAAAGTGGTTGTGATTTCGGAATAGAAGTTGGTGCGCTTCGTAAGTGGTCGATGAAATCATCTTCTGATTTAGCCGCTAGATCTGTTATTGGCTGCGTCGTCTGCTTTGGTTCCTCATCTATCAATCCCACTAAGGCTTCTCCTGCCATCATCGCCGAACTCTGTGAAGTCTGTCGGATTGCAGGTCTGAATCCAGCATTGGGGTCACTCGTTTGCATAGTGCTTCCCCCCGCCCCATAGATTGCAGCCATTTCAGCTGCCTTTGCCGTAATGGCCAGTTGCTCTTGCGTCACCGCTTGACCATCGTCAATTCCCGCTAATTGCATAGCATTGGCCAACATTGGTAAACTCTTGGTGTGGGCAATTCCTTCAACTCTTGCTTCAGCCTCAGCAATGGAAAAACCTCTCTCGACGAGAAGGGTTACCGCATGCTTGCGCTGCATTATGCGATTTCCTACAACCCCTAAGCCACCAGTTATTGCAGCGATAAAGAGAATTACGACTAATATTGCAAAACTAGAACTGGATTCTGGTTGCGCAGAAATAATCACTTCAATTGAATGACTATCGCTATTACCAGAAGCATCTCTTACGGTTAAGACCACATCGTGATGGCCGGTTTCAGTGAAAGAATACTTCACCGTCTTACCGGTTAAATCCGGATCATTTCTCTTATCCCCATCACCATCGGCATCGATACTCGGATGGACATCCCAAGTGTAGACCAATTGCGATGAGTCGTCGAAGACATCAATTGCTGATGCACTAAAAGTCACAGCATCACCGACCAATGCCGATTTTACCGAATCTATCGATTGCTCATCGATAACTGGTTTGGTTTCATCATCAACGAAGATCGTTATATTATCAGAATCGGCATTTCCAGAATTATCGGTTATGGTCAGTATTAAATTATGGCTGCCGGGTTCTGACCACTGCAAAATTACCGATTCTCCACCATCATAAGAAGTGCCATCCAACGACCAAGCACGGGTTGCGATTTCATCATCGTCACTTGAGGTGATAGATGAAAAATAGATGTTTGAATTGGGCTCGACTTTCCAGCGCCCATCGAGCAATTGAGTACCGGTTCCAGTAATTTTGGCAATCGGGTCGATGACATCGGAAACCTCTACCATATGAGTGCCATAAGATGTGGATTGAACTGCAGATATCAACTCGACTGAAACATTGTAATTACCTGGTTCATCGTAAGAATGCTGAACCGTCCAGCCTTCAATTTCATACGAACCATCGCCATCCATGTCCCAGCGGATAATCGAAATCTGATTCAGTAGATTTGGCGAAGAAGTTGCATCCAATGTAAAGGTCTCACCTATGGTTAGCATATCGTCAATATCATCGGTTATTACTGCTTTTAAGGGCGGTGATGCCTTGACGGTAATAGTCGCTCTGAACTCTTCAGAACCAGCGCTATTATCACATTGAAGAATCAATGATTGACCATTGAAATTTGCTGGAACTGTCCATGATAATGAATTGGTGGAATCGACATCTTCCATCAGGGTCCCAGAGATGTAAAGGCTGCCACTGCTCTGCTCTAAGGTCTGGATGTAAATATCAGCTGAACCGCTGATAGGCTCGACTTTAATCTCCAATCCAGTCTCGGCATCGAGAACCAATTTTCCCTCGCCCAATAAGGCCTCTCGGACACTGGAATCAACTTTTACCACATCGTGATAAGGAGTCCATTGCCATTCATTTGAGACTTCCATGGCAAAGGATACCCTAGCATCGACCAAGCCTTGACCGCCCTGCCCGCCATCACCGTCGTGATTGTGATTATCTAGCACGATATACCAATTTTTAGCCATGATTGAAACCGGTACTTGCCAGTCGAACTCATATTCGCCAAAAGCGCCCTCGAAACTCGCCTCATCGATGAAATAGTCACGATATGAATTACCTAAATCGTAGGCTTGAATACCGTTCTCATCAAAGAGGAGTAAATCCAAATCGCCTTCCGATACGATGATGTTAAACTCGAGTACCTCGTCAGAGGAATGGACACCCAAATCTAATTTAATACAGGAATCGATACTGATTAACTCCTGTGAAGAAATCGACGATAAATCCATCTCGATGCAGCCAGGCTCAGCCCGGCCATCGACCGCAGACACAGCCGGCATCACAAAGAGCAATCCCAGCAAGACTGTGATGACGATTCGCCCTCGCATGGTAGACTCCATGCAGCAAGACACTTCAAACCAGCCCTTAATTGACAGACCAGCCGGACTCGCCTCTCACATGATGATTTAGCAATCCATCGGCTGTAAGTTCAAGGCGGTCTCCATCATTACAGGCCACGACATTACCATGGACAGCCCTCGCTTCTAAGAGCGAGGTTTCGTGATCTTCGATGCGCGCCGAGTAATGGGTAATAGCAAGATGAGATGCGCTACATTGCACCGCAGTACGAGCTGCGCCAGATGCGGTGCTATGCAAAAATTTCTCTGCCCATTCTTGATGGATATCGTGATAGGTCGCCTCGTGGAATAATAAATCGCATTGAGCATCTATCGAACACTCGGCGGTATCGCCGCTGATAATCAAGGAAATCCCGAGTCTTGGCTCTCCCCTGAAATCGGAGGATTGGAGTTCTTCTCCAGCGTATTCTACATTCTCCCCTTGCGATAATTTCATGCGGATGTGTTCGGGTAATTTTTCTGCTTTTTTACGGTCAAAAACACCTGTGCGGTCAGCGGTAGCCACACGCCAAGCAAAAGAGGGGACGCTATGTCTGGTGGGATGAGCACTGATAGTCACCTTCGCCAATGGTTGGTGAAGTTCATCGAGCAAGCCACTCTCAAGTGAATACCATCTCTGGCCATCACCGAGGATCCAGTCGACCTCATAGCCGAGACTTTCGCTTGTGGCGCCAAGGCTTCTCCATATCGAATACTGATGGACCAGATCGACCTCTGGATCTTTGTCTGGTGCTTGGCCAGACAGGAGTGCATCGATATTTGCAGATGAAGTGGGACCGATAATCTTCAGTGGCTGATTTCTACCATCGAGCGACATCGACTTCAGCCAGGGAAGTACTCCCCAAGTGTGGTCAAGATGGCCATGACTGAGTAGGATTGCACCTAATCTCGAAGTCTTGAGTCGCTTTTTCTCTCCTTTCAATGCCGCTCGCTGAGCGGCTAGGCGCGATTGAAAGCCCTCACCACAATCTATTGCAAGATTGCCATCGGGGGTGACCAAGAAAGACCCAGAGACATCACGACCTTGGGCAGGCCTAGCCGAAGAAGTACCAAGCACGTGTAATTCCAATGTCATATCAATACCTCAATTGCCCAGAGGGATTGGGGTTTCAGGGAACCAACGCAGCAGAACGATGTCATCGATTGCCCTTACCCAGCGCCAAGGAATCGCTAGATGGACACCGCCTTCTACCAATTCCTTATCGGTTTCACGAATGAATAGATGTGAGCAACTCATCTCAACTGCATCGATGACCGCATCGTGAACCCGGCCAAGGCGGCGGCCATTAGGAAGGAATACCTCTAGGCCGGTGAATGCGGTCAGACTCATGCCTTCGTCGCTCATCATCTCACCTCCCGTCGAGATGAGTGGCAAGGTGCCACCCTATCAGACCAGCGGCTATTCAAATCAATCCTTTCTTCTTGAAAGCACAAAGGCTGCTGAGAGCATAGCCATCAAACCAATACCCGCAGTAAAGCCAGGAATTGGATTTGAGGAGGGGGTGATTTGAGCCGAACCATCAAGGTTCACAGTAACGGTGCTAGTAGCAGTGTCAGTACCGTCAGTCCAAGT
>CAUYXQ010000148.1:0-4261 GCA_963577015.1 Candidatus Thalassarchaeaceae archaeon | reverse complement strand
CATTTGCAGTATTGACCCAAGTCTCACCCATAGTGATGCCCTCTAAACCTGCGAAAGAGAGAAGAAGTCCTGATTGCCAAGCGATAAACCAAATCGCTAATACATTCAACCACGGCACATGTGCTATCAGCATATAGGGGAAACCTGCGTAGAAAACCGCGCCTCGAAACCAGTGCAGTGCTTCGGATTCTTCCTTCCGTCTACACCTTTTTTCCCAAATCGAAATACCGATAGCAGCCGGAAGACATGCAGCAGACATTATTGTTAATACCAGATCTGAATCATTGAGATATGTGCTGGTATCGTTGAAGAAAAAGAACCCGGTTAAAATCCAGCCCACAGGGGCGAAACGCTCCATAAATGCACTACGTGAATGCCAAGTCATACCAAGGATGAGCATGCCAAGCGCACCAAGCAATGTTGCGAGCGACCTCTCGACGAACACGATGTTTGGATTATGGCCTCTGTAATCAGCCTTCGCCTTAATTGACAAGTACTTCTTTGAATCACCCGGGTTTATGGGCGGAGCGATTTGTGACCATATCCCTTGCCCATTGCCGGTAGAATGGAATGGTGCAATCGCTTTTCTCGACCGGGATGGTGTCATCAATCACGGTAAGGCTGGCTACATTAATTCACCAGAGGAATTAGTCTTACTCAAAGGATCTGCTGAGGCAATATCGGCTTTACGCCATGCAGGATATAGAATTGCTGTAGTTACTAATCAATCAGCGATATCCAAGGGTTTGTGGGATGAATTCAGGCTTAAACAGATTCATTCATCTCTACGTTCGATGCTATTGGTAATCGATGAAGATGCTCATCTCGATATCATCTTGACCTGTCCCCATTCATATGGTGAAGGTTGTAATTGCCGCAAACCGCATCCGGGCATGTTGATCGAGGCCTCGCATATTCTACGCAATAATGCACATTCGACCTTTGATTGGTGGGGTGATAAACCACAGCCAATTCATCCGCTTGACCTAATGGTCGGTGATCGAAGATCTGACATGGGTGCTGGTTGGGCAATCGGCGCAAGACTGTTCAAGGTGAACGCACACACTGGTTTATCCGAGGTAATCGAGCGCATCAGCATGGGCGAGGACGGAGATGAATTCAAGCCGGTGGATTAAATGTGGTTAGGACTAGATGATACCGATCACCTAGATGGTGGTTGCACAACTCTAGAATTCCACAAATTGCTTGAGTCTTTGCCCTGTTCATTTTCTAAACCAAGACTGGTCAGACTGTGGCCATTCGCTGCTCAGCGCACCCGCGGCAATGCTGCCTTAGCGGTAGAATTGGACTGCGATGAAGGAATAATCACTTTCTTGGACGATTATTGGCAAAGGGTTCTCTTACCCTTACGAGGTGCAATTTCTCCCTCAAATCACGATGATAGGGCACAACATCCCGCCGACCCTGGTATGGTGCTATTCGCAGAGCAACCGGCTGCAGATTATTATTGGAGCGCGGTGCGTCAAGAGGTCAAAGAGTTACCACCTGCAGTCAAGACATGGGGTGGTCATGGACGTATCGGCGCCAGTGCGGCTTGTGCATGGCCAGCAAAAAACCATACTTGGGAAGCCATTGCTTGGCGAGTACACGAGAGGAAAGTCGACTCTGTGGCTCTTGCTGAAATCGATTCGTGGCCGGAGACTTTTCTTTGCCGTGACCCTAGAAGCAAGCGTGGATTGGTAGCACCAAGAGGACCTTGTCCTGTGATGTTTGGCATCAGAGCCACCAGTGAACAGGCGGCGACAAAAGCAGCTTCGGTTTTGATTGAAGGAAAGGATACCGCTGTGGTTTTTGCATGTCGAACTTTTGCTACCAATCAAGCCAGCGGCGATCATATCGAATGCTCATTTACCGCCAAAGTCAGTGCAGTGGCCACTCTCAAAGGCGGCCACACCACAATCGAGACCGAACGAGATAATCTGGTTTCATTTTCCGAAGGAGGTGATATGAATCGTCTCGCTCAGTGGTTACAATGCGGTGATGAGATCGAATATCTAGGACTTCAAGACCGTGAAGGAGTTATTCACCTTGAGGGTTTGAAACTTCACAGTTCAACGGGTAAGCAGAGGCCTACTTGTGTATGTGGTAAGAGGATGAAGTCGATGGGAAAGGGACAAGGTGTGCGTTGTCCAAATTGTAAAACCACTCAAGACCAACAGTGGATTATCACTGAGAGAACTCCTCCCTCGGCAGGTTGGACTCAACCTCCTTTCGATTGCCGACGGCACTTGGCAAGGGAAATAGTATAGACTAGCGCAGTGGTGGCAAGGGTATGGAGACAGCAGAGATATTGGTCTATATCATCCTTGGATTGACACTAGCAGCAATGATTTGGTTCATCACTAGTAAGGGAAAGCAGAATCTAGAGAGTGCGCGCGAAGCAAATGCACCAAAGGTAGCAGGCGAGGACGAACTCACGGGATCTGCGCAAAACCCTGAACAATTCGACGAGCCGGATGATGATGCTTTACAAGAGATGGCAGATCTCCTCGGTGAAGACGACGAGGATTGAGTCAGACGAAGCCTTCTTCTTTCAAATCGAGTGTTATCTGCTCTTTAGGAAGAGTCAAAATTCTCTCAATACCGTCTTTTGGCTTGGTCAATAGCCATACCTCCATGTCTTTATTCGCACCTCTGGCATTGAGTGGTATTCCCTCCTTCATCGATTCGCCTCCCTTGGATATCAAGAGGATTGAGCATTGCCCCTTTTCCGCAATCACCTTTGTAATCGCCTCGGTATGTTTCTTGCTTACACGACCGGTCTTTTCAATCCAATCATCCATCACTAACAATCGTACATCCGGTAGCATTGTAATGGCTGAAGTAACTCTAGCAAAGGCTTGTGTGACATCACCAGAGATATTCATTGCGTGGAATCGTGTTGAATCCGCCGGCGATAATTCGGAGAATATCTGTGAAAACCGTGTACTATCTGGTAGGTCATGATATGCCCAAACCACTCGCCCACCCTGGGATATTACCTGCATTGCTAATTGCAGACCCATGGTACTGCCACCGCATCTTCCTTGGACTGCAAGGTGAATGATGCGGTTGTCGAGTGAGGGCCGGAACATTAGACCCACGCCCTAATCACAGAGAGATGTCGCCGGCCTCTTCTTCCTCTTCATTCTCGATATTACCGAGAAGGACGCCGAGCAAGCCTGCTGTTTCGTCCTCATTTTCGACTGGGGTGCCGCTTGCGGCAGCACCTAGAGCGCTCTTCGACTTGGAAAGTCGATTCATCATGGTTTGATGTGCTTCGATACGACGGGTCGCATCGCGGTAATCATCAGGTGAGAAGTAGCCAATAAATTGTGGACCATCCATGATTATTATTGCATCTGGACCTTGCTTAGCAATCATCTCAATCGCTTTGGTCAATGGTAGATTGGACGGTGCTGTCAGTAGATTGGTACGCATTATCTTCTCAAACTTCGCCTTCATAACATTGACGCCATCTGCCATTGCACCAAAGATGTCTTTGATAGTGACTACTCCTACGACAGCGCCACTTTTGTCTTTGATTAGAATGGCATCGTTTGGGCTCTTGGCCAAATTGGCAGCAACCGTTGAAACCACTGCTTTTCCGTCGACTACAAAGTGTTCATCGGTGATTGACATATCTGAGATGGTAGGTCCTTCCATAACAGGGGCTATATGTTGTCATGCTTATTAATTTCTCTTTCGGTGGTCGACAGAAATATGTGCTGGACACAGATAGGACAAGTATGGCTGATGTGCCCGGTACTCGCAAGGATGAGCGAATTCCACGCCGCCCCTTGCCAAAATTCGATGAAGTCGAAGGTGGTTTGTTGGCAGCGATTTCCAAAGATGGTTTATTCGGTACCGCACTGGATGATCGTAATCAATACGGACCTCATGGTATGATCATCCTACTATTCATAGTGGCTTTGACCACCGGTGCCTTACTCTACCTTCTACGCTGATTTTTTGCGGAAAGGTTCAATCCCCTCCTCCTCTCTTTACCAACCATGGCCGAAGGTGCTGTTAATGTTGAGAGCCTTACTTCCTCCCAAGATAAGCGTTGGACAATAATGGCTGCTTTACTGGGAACCAACACCGCATTACTGTTGTTTCAAGGAATTCAGCAGGAAACTCATCCTTCAGATCATAGGGAATTAGCACTGGCAATAATTGCCGCAGCCCTACCCTTTCAAGCGGTATATTTCATGATATACACCTTTTTACTCGAACATTCTGAAACCATGGCCAAACATCA
>CAUYXQ010000147.1:0-4287 GCA_963577015.1 Candidatus Thalassarchaeaceae archaeon | reverse complement strand
GCTTCTGCCTGAAAATAAAATGGGTGAGAATCATCCAACCGACTGTGAACGGTGATATTGGCGAATAGGGTTCCATCGTTCGATTGATCATTGGGAAGGATAATCCAAGCCCGGAAGGTGAAGTTATCCCCGATGGAAATATTTGTCATTTCGAAGGAGCGTATTTTTTCACTTTCTTCGTAAATCGCCCCATCTGGGGGAATAACTGACATGTCGGTGAAATGTGTACTCGATAGGCGAACTATCAATCCATCGACGGTATTACCGTCATTGCGAATCACCATAGTCATCGATAATTTCCCTTGCTCATCGACAGCGGATGCCGCATATTCGAATACCCACTCGACTCTAGGCCCGATATATCCACTGATATTCTTACTATCTAGCAATAGGCCATCGCTGGTCAATAGATTGAGGGTTAGACTGTAATTGCTATAGGCTATTGTGTCAGCGATAGAACTGAGATTCAAACTGAGATTCCTGACTGATTCACCGATTTCCACGACCCATGTTTGCTGCGAGGTCTGTGCTAAAATACCGTTGATTTGAGATAACTCCATCATCAATTCATCAGGCATATTTCCGTGGTGATTCAGTTCATAAAAGATGATACAAGATTCGGTTGGTGACACTTGGGTACAATCTTGAACATCCATAATTATCTCAGCCATTCTTATTTGTTGAGTCATGACCGTAAGGTTTACTGATTTCATCACGCTTTCATAACCTGAAGGATAGATATTCAACCGAACTTGAAGCGATGAATCACCGATCATCGGTGCGAGGAATCCAACATCTATTTGGCGCGTCTCTCCCGGTTGTAATGTGGTCGATTGCATTGTATTGTAAAGGGCGACATTCCAACCATTATATTCGATGATAGTCTTGTCATCAAATCCGGCTACTTCGACCCCGTTCTCATAAAGTGGATTTAAGCTAAAGTCAAAGGTACTAGGGATATTGCCGGAATTTCTCAAACTCACTTCGATTCTTCCACTAAGACCCGGGTCGATGGTTAAATCATCGCCTACTTCGTCGATCGATACGTTGCGAAATTCCTTCAAAACCACACTAAATTGCCATTCAATGCTCGCTTCATCCAATGATGAAACACCTTTCAAAACGAAGGAAGCACCTTCCCCAGCCAGTGGTGAACTATTGACTATAGGTGGGGTTTCAATCCAAAATTGGATGAGGTCTATGCCCCCCGGTGCAAGGGAGATGGAATCTGAATCGGTCCAACCGCTTTGCCACCCCGAATCACTAGAAAGAGTAAAATCTACTATATCAGTAAAATTAGCGGCATTGGTGAAATTGGTAGCCACGTTGATGCGAGAAACTTGTTGGACGATGAATTGTGAACCCGAACTAGAACCAAAACTCAAATTGGAATATGGTGTGATGTCAATCATCAATGCGATTGTTTTGCTCCAACCGTTTTCATCTTCAAAGGTTAGATTCAACGGGTGATCTCCAAACTGGTTTTCATTTTCAGCGATTGCGTATATTGTGATTCCACTTGTTGTCCCTGCGCTGACGGTTATTGGCCCAATCGGTAATCCGCTAACATTTAGGGCGGAATGGGATTCGGCAGTTATTTCGATTTGATTATCGGTTGAGGTTCTAGAGTTGAAATCTAGATTGATAGCGATGCTCTCATTGTAATGAGCAGTTAAATCTCCACTAGCGGTGACGGTAAAGGGATCTCCTTGCGCGATTCCCTGAGGCAGTAGTGGGATTAACAGTAAGATCATCATTACTGCTCGACGCATAGATGTCGCTCTGTGTTCTTGCTATCTAAGAGTCACCCTTACTGCATCGAAGCATTATTGTCATCCATCCCCCTTAGCCAGTACATGCCCGTTTGGCCATTCAAGAAAAAAGAGGCTGAGGCCGAGGATGCACCACCTGAAATCATAAGTTATCAACGCAATGATAGCAGTGCAGGTGAGTTACTAGCGGATACCTCGCATACGGAAGCTACTGATTACCAAGCAGCGATGGCTCTATTTTCCAGTGATGCACCCAAGAAAGACTCTGAAAGTAAGTTCGAAGACTTCACTTGGGTCGCTCATGATGATGGCTACCATTACAAGAAAAATAGCGATGGTTCTTTTCAAAAAACACCTCATGTTAAGGACGAAGAGGGTAATTATGTTCCCTATTCGTAATTAGTGAACCGGATCTCTTAGGACTTTTTCCAAGGCTGAAATTGAGATTTCTGCTGCGGTTAGCGGCACTTTCAATTCAAAGGATTCTCCAACAAAGGGGTCGATTTCTCCACATTGACCAATCACGGTTTGACCGATGAGGATTTCAGCACCTCTGCCCACTAGCCACGGTCCCTCCTCAATGCTTCGCAAACTCCATTCCTTACAGCCAAGGTCGCGCATCAGAACTTGAATTTTACCACGAAGTGTAGCAAATCCCCCATCTCTTTGAGCAACTGCAAACGCCAAACGAGCATGGTTTGTGTGATCTATAACCACTGTTCCTAATTCATAGATGGCCTGTGGTAGGTCATGGTGCCGATTGGCTGAAAGCAACCTGAGTAGACCTGGCAATATGTTCTGGCGCAATATTGTGTGTTCGGTGGTTATCGGGTTAGCGATTCGAGTGATGTCGCCATTTTCTTGCCAACGCATTTTATGAAATTGGTCGTCCTCACTTGATAGCGTTAGAGACTGTATCTGCATCATCCCTATTCCTTGCATTACCGAGTTTATCCTTCTGCGCAATTGTCCATCCTCTCTTGGTGTGCCACTCAGTGATGTTCTTGCAAAATCCTCACCTAGGTCATCGTAGCCATGGCCAATGGCAATCTCCTCTATGAGGTCGACAGGGTGCAGTATATCATAGCGCCAGCGCGGCAATGTCATCGTGATTTGTTCACCATCAACTGAGCACAACCCGCCCATTCTCCTAACGGATTCGACGATTTGAGAATCTGTGAATTTTCTTCCGAGCAGAGACTCTACCTCTTCTCTATGGATAGTGTGGTGAATGGGGCTACCATCAAGCGACCATGGCAAGGCATCAGCCGTTTTCACCTCTACCGATTCGACCTGTCCTCCCATATATTGTAATTGTAAACAGATGAGAAGTAATGAAACCTCACAAGAGCGTTGGTCCCAACCGGTGACGTCGATGAGAACATCTGTTGTTTGATTGGTAACTGTAGTATGATCGCCATTGATTATTGGTGGGAATGACAAGACCTTATCCTCGGAATCGACGATTACCGGAACCAAGTCCATTCCCTCTAAGAGGTGAGCATATTCTTGGCCTTTGGCGTGTTCTGCTAATATCTCTTCAATAGTCATCGCTTGTGAAGACGCGAGCGGAATGAATGAATGTGAACGCTTGACTGCTTTGACGGTAAAGGGGGGGCTTATCTTCGCCAAATCATGTACGCCAATCGAGGCCCGCCTTCTTCTTCTCCCTAGCGAGAAGTGCAACTTTTCCTGGTGGTCCATCAAACGCTTTATCGCCGAATCATCGATATTTACCGAGCGAATTACAGCCGCTAGAATGACTGGGCGAATCTCGGCTATTTCACTCTCTACTATCATTGATATCGAACCCGGGGTTACATCCAATTCGGGTTTGGGCTCTGCCTGGTGAAGAAAGGGAATCATAGTATGGGCTAGAGTTTCAGCGCTGAGCATATCGGGACGGTCTGGAAATATCTCCACTTCCAGTGTCTGTTCATCACAGCAGTCGATATCACAGCCAATCAAGGGTAACTCCCTTTCCACAGTTTCGATTTGGTGCTGGTGGCCACAAGCAGCGACAAGATTGGAAAGCAACGTTTGTTCAACCGTGATTGTGGGCATTTGATCACCTAGCGAACCAATGTGGTAGTGGTCTGTCATATCCGGCCAAGCGAATGCCGCTGATAGCGGCGGTATTGTAATCATTAGCCCTTAGGTTACTGCGAGATAGTTCATCGATGGAAGCGAGTCCGGCACGAGAGAGGTGATTGGTAAGTCCGGCCTCAAGCGAAGACATCCATTGCTCAAGGTCATCTTTTGGTTTGGATATTGCAAAACCAATTCCCGATGCACTGACGATGGCTAGGTCATCGTGATCTGCAACCCATGGTAGAATGATTGCTGCGCCACAATCAGTGCCGTCAAGTATCCCGGTCGCAGCGCGTCCAATAATCGGTAATGCAGCCGCTGCCGGGATGCCAGTGCCATCGTCAAGTCTGGAAATAGCGGCGTCTGCACCGTGCAGTTTAGCAGTTTGATGTAGGTATTCGGTATGCGATAGATTGTGAATCAG
>CAUYXQ010000146.1:0-4347 GCA_963577015.1 Candidatus Thalassarchaeaceae archaeon | reverse complement strand
GGGTGGGCGGGAACCACCAGTGATTTGACTATGAGGTCGTTCATCAAGCATCACTCCAGGCGTGACAGGGCCATTCCATAATCGCATTACCAGTGCCGATAATAGTGCCATATCCATGGAGGATGGCACCGTGCTCCGGCATGCCAATCGCACTCAACATCCAAGTCAGGGCACCGCCATCGGCTTCGGCGATGGCCTGTTCGACAAATTCTGGCATCTCGTTGACCACCTGTTGGCTTTTGCCAGCACGCAATAATTCGATAATACGCATATCCCAAAGGTGCATGGCATGACTGGTGATATGTTCGACGCTCATGTCTTCAGGGACTGCGCTTTCGGTTGTGAAATGTCGATGCGAAAGTGAGTTGCTGGCTATTAGAACACAGCGCTTGCCGCTATCTTCGATCGCCTTACGGGTAGCCCTACCTAATTCCAACATCATTTCCTGCATTACCTCGACCGAGTAATATGCGTGACCGCGATTGCTAGAGATGGCGACGATTGGCTTATCCCATTGTGGTCTAACCATATGACAAGAGGTAATCGTGCCATAGTCTACTCTAAAATCAGGGTTTTCCATCATTTTTACTGACATGCCCTGGCCTTGAGCCTCATCGTGTATCGCTTGAGCGAGTTCTACATCTATTTTCATATCGTAGTGGAAGCGAAAGAGGTTAGGGAACACTGGGTCGACTGAAAGTGATTTGAAATTCTCAACCCCAAGGAAATGGGTGCCAACATATGTTTGCCAATGTGGGGATAGAATCACCAGACAATCATAATCAATTTCGGAAAGTGACTCGCGCAAGCGCTCATAACCCCAGCGTAATTGCTCCCAGCCGCCTTCTGACGATGGCTCGTTCTGTTCCGGGTTTTCAGCGTAAACCAAGTGTGGAGGATGTGGCGCTAGCAATCCGGCCACAATACTTCCCTTCGCCATATCAGGGGGCAATACGTGCCGCATCTTCTATGCATCGACGGCCGGTGGCGTGATTATGTCCGACTCTTCCTTAACCCATAATGCGGTTCCCGGAATTCTAGGTTTTCTTTTGGGTGGAGTATTTCAAGTGCTTGAACTACCTTATCTCAACCCTATGCAATTGGCTTTTATCACAGCGATAATAGCATCGCCGGCAATAGCCAAATTGACCAAGACCGAATCAGGGTTCGATCACAGTGCTGGAATGGCTGCGGTATTGCTTCCTTTTGCATTGCTTTGGATCTTCGGTTTCTCTTATTTCGTGATAGCACTACCGGCCTTGACTTGGATTTGGATGTCCATGTCATGGCCTAATTTGGAATTACCACCTTTTCGAATAGGGGTTTGGCACGGTACTGGAATTTCTTTCACCACCTTTGTCGGAGCGATTATCGTTTTCCAACTGATTCAATAAGATTCGTCTTCTTTAGGGAAATCCCCTGAGCGCACATCATCACAGTAGCGCTTGACCGCATCCTCGATTTGGTTTTCCAAATCGAGATAGCGGCGAAGGAATCGTGGCGAAAAATCGGTGGTAATACCCAGCATATCGTGTAATACCAATACCTGACCGTCACAATCGGGTCCTGCACCGATACCGATGGTTGGAATCGATATTGCTGCGCTGACCTGCCTGGCTAAATCAGATGGAATTTTTTCGAGAACAATAGCAAAGCAACCTGCTGCTTCCAATAATTTAGCATCATCTATCAATTTCTCCGCTTCCTCATCTTCCTTGGCACGCACAGTGTAGGTGCCGAACTTGTAAATCGACTGAGGGGTTAGTCCGAGGTGGCCCATCACAGGAATGCCTGCGGTAAGGATGCGCTCGATACTTTCGACGATTTCAGAGCCACCTTCCAATTTCACTGAATGGCCATTGGTTTCCTTCATTATACGAATCGCATTTTCAAGTGCGAGTCGTGAATTTCCTTGATAACTACCAAAAGGCATGTCGACAACAATCAATGCTCTGTCGACAGCGCGCTCGACACACTGGGCGTGATAGATCATATGGTCGAGGGTCATCGGTAAGGTAGTGGCTTGGCCCGCCATGACATTTGAGGCAGAATCGCCGACCAGAATCACGTCTACACCACCCCTGTCGACCAATTTGGCCAAGGAGTAATCATAGGCGGTCAGCATTGTGATTTGCTCACCAGCTGCCTTCATCTCTTGTAGCGTATTCGTGGTGATTTTTCGAGCCTTCGAATGAACTGACATAAACTCCCCCCAGCATCTTGCCCATGGCTCTGTACGCTTCAAACCCTCGCTTGTAAACCGACGTGCTTTACGCAGATATTTATCGCTTCTGAGAAAAATCCTAGGGACCACATCCCACCTTCTCGGCCTACACCTGAGTCCTTTATTCCTCCAAATGGAACCCTCAAGTCTCTATGCAACCAAGTATTGACCCATACCATACCACTCTCTATTTGTTTAGCTAACTCCTCGCCACGGTTTTTCGACCAAACCGAGCCTGCTAATCCATAATCGGTACAATTAGCCATCACTATTGCCTCCGCGTCTGAATCGAAGCGGTGAATGGTTACCACAGGTCCGAAAATCTCCTCGGTAGCGGTGCGTGAATCGTGGCTAAGGCCAGTGATTACGGTGGCTTCAATATGAAAGCCATCACCTTCACTCCTTAAGCCACCTGCTACGATATCTCCACCTTCGGCCACTGCGAGGTCGATGAATGAGAGAACTTTCATCATGTGTACCTCTGAGATGACAGGCCCAATCTTGAGTTTGCTGACCGCGGCTAAAAATCGGTCCAAGAACTCATCATAGATGCTGGAATGAACCAAGATACGTGATCCACATAGGCAGATTTGACCCGAATTCAAGAACCCGGCTCTGACCACGCCGGGCACGGCTAAGTCAAGGTCGGCATCATCGAGGACAATACTGGAATTCTTGCCGCCCAATTCCAGGCTTAGTTTTTTGAACATAGGCGCTGCAGTTCGAGCAACTAAGCGGCCAGTAGCAGTGCCGCCGGTAAAAGAGATGGCTTTTACAGCCGGGTGTTCGACCAAGGCTTGACCTATTTCTGGGCCATAGCCGTGAACGATGTTGACCACGCCTGCAGGTAAGCCAATCTCACAGAGTATCTGACCAAAGCGATGGGCGGTAAGTGGAGTTATTTCACTCGGTTTGGCAATGATGGTATTACCCATCAGCAAGGCAGGGGCCACTTTCCAAGTCAGGAGGTAAAGTGGTAGATTCCACGGTGAGATCAATCCGACTACGCCAACTGCTTTGCGCAAGACGGTATTGGTTGCGTCGTCCATTTCAAAAACCTCGTCAGGTATGTTACGAGCGAAGTCGGCGAAGAAGCGAAAATTCTCAATCGAGCGGCCGATGTCGACCTCCATGGCAACCTCCAGTGGTTTACCGGTGTCTAATGCTTCGAGTTCAGCTAATTCCTCGCGGCGTGATTCTAGTGCATCAGCGATTTTCACTAACCAATCTGCACGCTGCTCTAAACTCAAAGCATCCCATTCAGGCTGCGCCTTTTCAGCGGCCTTAACCGCGCCATCGACCACCATTGTACGAGGTATACTAGCGATAATAGAACCGTCGCTTGGGCAAATATCGTCGAAGCATTCGGTAGCAGTACTGTATTCACCACCGATTAGATTCTCAACTTCTATCATATATCTACCTCGTAGTGCCAGCGATCTGAATCGGGGTCCCATTCGTCCCAAGTTGGAATCGTCACCAGTTTTTCGTGAAGATTATCTGGCACGATTCCCGGCACGATAAAGGCTTTTTGTCGATGTAAAGGATATGGGTTTCGTAATTCTATCCCCAGTGTTCCAAGAATTGCCCGCGCCACATACCATGTTGCTTGCGAATTCCAGCCGTGAGCTATTTTGACCACAATACCGAGGCCCTTGGGATAATCTGGATGTGAAATAGCAAGACCGAGCAAACCATCAGCTCCTTCTTTGGCGATTACCGCACCCTCTCCCGCTTTGAGAATCGTCGAGTCCAGTCGATTGAATCCACCGACCAAATCAGGGTGCTTACACATCGCCTCCCAAATCCAATCCTCGTCCTTATCGTGCACCAATCCCGCATAGATACGGGCCAATTCAGCCACGGTATTGCTCACCGTCGGTAGGCCACAGCCATCCTTGGCAATTCTCTTGGCTTGCCAATCCGCACCCAAATATTTTCTGATCTGCTCCATATAGGCCTTGAATACTTGATGAGTAGGTAGTGTATATCCTGCTCTATTCCAGCCTTTGACTTTACAACCGGCTAAAATCGCTGCATGTTCACCACTGCAGGTGTGATACCAGCGGCGTGGCCGGCGTACTTGCCGGCCGAATTGTATCAGTGGCACATCAAGCGGGGTC
>CAUYXQ010000145.1:0-4401 GCA_963577015.1 Candidatus Thalassarchaeaceae archaeon | reverse complement strand
CAACCTACCGGGCTTCTTCAAATCCTTTGGAATGCATACCTTACACGGTCGTTCACTCCCGCACGCTTCTGGGGCAAAACTTGCTAATCACGAGTTGACGGTGATAGCGACTGGAGGCGACGGCGATGGCTATGGTATCGGAGGTAACCACTTCGCCCATACCAGCCGGCGCAATCTCAACATTCTGTATTTGGTGATGGACAACCAGATTTACGGTCTTACCACCGGTCAAATTTCTCCCACCAGTGAGGTTGGGATGAAGACCAAAAGCACTCCACATGGCAGCGTTGAGTTGCCGATTAACCCAATCGCAAGTGCAATCACTTCGGGCGCAACTTGGGTTGCGAGAGGTTATACTGGTAACATCAAACAATTGGTCTCATTGATCAAGGCTGGAATTGAACACAATGGCTTCGCTTTACTCGACGTATTCAGCCCATGTGTGACTTTCAACAAGGTCAACACCTACCAATTCTTCAAGCCTCGTGTTCAGCCGCTTGAGGATATTGAACACGACTCCAGCGACTGGAAGGCCGGTATAGAGAAGGCGATGGTTTGGGGAGACGTAATCCACACAGGTATTTTCTTCCAGAGCAATTCACGTCTGACCCTTGAGGAGCAGGAACCGGTGCTTGATGAGGGTGGGCCACTCGCCTATCGTGAACTCGGTCTCAGCGGAGAGCAGACCGAGCGCATTGTCTCCCGCATGATGTAAGCGGCGTGCACTTCCCGCTACGGTTTCTTCGACATCCCGAGCGCGCAATTATTGAGATTTACATCGTAAGAAAAGTGAAGATGGCGAATAGAGGATGTCAAGTTCCGTCACTTCGCAATGGAAGAGGGGCGTTTCCGCAAGCAATTCGACAAAGAAGGAACTCCTTAGAGACCATTCTCAGAGCAGAGAGGGATCGTCTTGCATTCTGGAACCGTTTACAAGACATGGCTGGAATCGATAGAATCATCTCCGAAGAAACTCAATAATTTGTCAATACGAGATTTTTTGTGCTGTATTATTGTGCTCCGGAGTACTATATCATGGCCGTACATAGAGAAAAATCGTGATAATCAATAGCATTGTATATGAACGGCCGGCGATGCCAAGCCGCTATGTCAGTAGCAGACATGGTACAAGGAATGATTGACGAGTTGACAGAAGCCCTAGCAGATGCTAGTAAGCACGACCGCGGCAACAGCGCCGCTGGTACTAGAGTGCGCAAGGCTATGCAGAACATCAAGTCTGCAGCCCAAGGTGTTCGCACCCAGGTTCAGAATGATAAGTCAAGCCGCTGAATTAGCGGAATAGAATAATGACTACACGATTAGTGAATTGTGGATGATAGGGCTTAGGCCCTATCATCCACTCATTCATCTCTTACCAAGACCCGCCATTGACCTCCCCCATTCAGGAGATCGACTTCACCTGAAGCGGATTCGCTCCAGCCTGGTGGGCTATCAGTAATTTCTGGAGCGAGTATTATCGTCTCTACTTGTGCGAGGCCACTCGTTAGGTCGTCAATCCATGAGGCTTGGTCACTACGCCAATGACCTGTGATATTGTTTTCCTCGGCATCCAGTGGTCCATAGAAGGTATAGAGCCAATGCATTCCTAAATCAGAATCAGAAACAAGAAGGAAATGTTCACCAGATTCAAGTTCCATTGCAACCGCCGCTTCGTCACTCCACATCGTTTGACCATGTAGCGCGGTAATTATCGAAATCGGCAATACCAATAATATAGCAATGAGCAATGGTTTTGCTAGTGACCTAGGCTCTTCTAATGAAGGGAGAGAGGAATCCTGTTCCTTTAATCGAGATAATAGTATGAACCACGGAATCATCAACATCGAGATATAACGCCCGTTATTACCCATCGTCCAAATCACCCAAGGCCACCGTGAATCCCAAAGCAGTGATTCATAGGTCCACAAGGCGGCGACATAGGTGGTTATCGCGGCACTGAATGCCGAGATGATGATAAAATTTCGAGTTGAATTATAGTCGAGTTTTTCAGCCATCATTTTCCACATAGCGGGAATAAATGGCCAAAGCATCATGCCAAAAAAAGTGTAGATTATCATTACCCCAAGAATAGAAAAAGCCAGAGCAGAAACATATCTCAAAGGTGCATCGCCGATTACTGAAAGCGTACCACCATAGCCGAGAAAACCTAGAATCACCATTACTAGCATCACCCCTCCTCCAGCGATAATTCCGATTCCCCTAGTGCTAAGTTCGATTTTTTCGACCGCCACCACTCCATATTTCGATGAAACGAAAGCCACTAAACCAATAATTGCCCCGGCTATAAGCGCCAATTCCATCGTGATAATGCCCTTGATTTGCAAAATAGCGCAAAGGGAAATTCCAGCGAGGATTGCAAAGCCAGGATGTATCGGTTTTCCTGTAAGATCCCAGCGCTTGGTCAGGGATTTCTGTTTTCCATCTGAGCGGTTAAAGTAATAACACAAAAAAATCACTGCTACAGCAGCATAGATTGCGATACCAACCTCTTGATAGGCGCGACCGGTTGAAAAGATAAAGGTTGGATAAATCGAGACCAATGCTGCTAATCTAATACTGATCATCCCTGCGATGGCAATCAGAACAATCATTTGCAGCGCAGATTGTAATTTAATCATCGTCTCACTTTCAGAAATTGGGCTGGAGACAGTACCACCATCTGCGGGATTGCTAGCATGAGGGTCAATCGGGCGGGTATGGCCCCATGGCAGGTCCCCATCTTCATCGGCAGCCATTCGTACATGGGTGTCGAGCCCGAGATCACTTGTGAGGACCACGATTAGATTGAGTAAAAGGCCAAAAATAAGAAGTCGTTGCCAGAAGCGTTTATCCTCGATATCGAGCCACTCCATGCTCCACTCTCGGGTCGCGTGCTGTTCAACCCTTTCCCCTCAAAGTAGAGATAGTGATGATTAGAAACTGAACAGCGAGGTCTGTCCACTTTTCTTGACCGGCTCGCCCATCTGCATCGCTTCAAGCGCTTTATCGAGGCGTCCGGGAGAAAAATCTCTATCCTCTATCAAAAAACGCCTAAGACCTTCAACATCTATCTCACCAAGTTGCAATTCTTCATCACTGAATACATTTACAGGATGTTCTAAAAATACCCGGCGAATCAAATCCAAGCGTTCAGGGACCTCCTTCTCTTTGGCCGCACAGACACCCTCAATCGTGCCAAATTCCTTGATTAATTTCAAGCCGGTCTTAGGCCCAATGCCCTTGATCCCCGGATGGAAATCGGTGCCAATCATTATCCCGAGGTCGACCAATTGTTCTCTCGACAAATCGTTTTCAGCAAGGAGTTGTTGTAAGTTGATACGTTGAGCGCGGATGATACGTCCATAGCGCTTTGAGCCGGCCGAAGTCAGATTTCGTACCATGACCGGTGAGCCGTATAGCAGAGCATCCCAATCCTGAGTTGCTACTACATCCAATTGGCCATTTGCTGCCATAACCGCGGCTTGTGCTTCACCCTCAGCCTTTGCTCGAAGTGCAGGGATTCCCATCAAACGCAACATCTCTATGGTTTCATCAACCATTTCCGGTGTATAACGAATACAGCGTTGAGCCATTTTTTGAGCTAACTTGGTATCGCCATCCTCAAGGGCTTGGGCCCAGGTTTCTTTGGCATCTTGACTACGCGCTTTGCGCTCAGCGATGGTATCATCCTTGAGTTCGGGGTGTTCACCATCAAAGATGAATACCGGTTTCACTCCCTTTCCTACCAAAGCCGATGCACGAGAGAGAAAACCCATCAGGTGTGAAATTGTTTTTCCATGTCGATTACGCAAGGGCATCCCATCACCGGTTGCCGATAGGTCACGAATTGTGGTTAGAAATTGAAAAGCCAACAAAAAGGCATCGATGCCGACCCTTTGACCAGCCAGCTCCTCCATCGTGATGTCTTCGGGATCGGATAGATCCTTCAGGTTGCAGCCCATACCCCTCGCTTCCAGTCACGGCATGTAAGTATCACGGCCTTGATGCGAAGAGGTGAATAGCACGAGGCCAATCAAGGAACATGGTCGACGGCATTGTCGTGTTCGGGGGATGGCATCCAGAACTAGCACAGGCCGAATTTCGTGCCATGTGCCCAAAAGCCAGTATCAAAACCACCGATTCACCGCGAATCATCGTCGTAAAAGGCGATGTCGACACCGACGCTATATCCACTCACTCCTCAGCCGAAGGTCTGTTACTTGACGGCGAAGTCTTTCGATTTACCAGTCACCAAGAATGTGTAGATCGCATCAACTCATTGATTAATGCGCCAAGCGGGTCAGTAGCGGTAAGTGCTTGGCGTCACGAGGGAAAAATTCCAGAATCATCACTGAGTCGATTGGAAAGAGATGTAGGTGCACACCTTTTTGCCAGCGGCTG
>CAUYXQ010000144.1:0-4409 GCA_963577015.1 Candidatus Thalassarchaeaceae archaeon | reverse complement strand
GAAATATTGTGAATAATCATTCACTTCTCAAGCCTGCTTTAACCAGTTCTCCGAGCAAAATTTTACCTATTTCACTAGGATCACGGGCACAAGCGATTCCTGCAGCTTCAAACGCTGCAAATTTCTCTTCCGCTGTGCCCTTTCCGCCAGATATTATCGCTCCGGCATGCCCCATTCTCTTACCGGGAGGAGCGGTTGAGCCTGCGATGAAACCAACTATTGGCTTGCTGACATTATCCTTGGCCCAAGCGGCAGCTTCCTCTTCAGCGCTACCTCCTATCTCACCTATCATCACGATGGCTTTGGTCTGAGAATCAGCCTCAAATGCCGCGAGGCAATCAATAAATCCAGTGCCATTGACCGGGTCCCCACCTATACCCACACAGGTGCTTTGGCCCTCGTCAATGCTCATTGTCTGAGCCACTGCTTCGTAAGTTAGTGTTCCAGACTTTGACACAACACCGATTCTACCCTTTGCGTGAATATGACCTGGCATAATACCTATTTTGCAACCACCTTGCTCGCTGGGAGTAATAATCCCTGGGCAATTTGGCCCGATTAAGCGCACTCCAGTGCGCGAATTAACATACGATACTGCCTTGACCATATCGAGGGTAGGAATTCCTTCCGTAATGCAAACGATGACCCCTTCTCCCTTGACCTGCTGGAATGCATCTGCCGCTTCCATTATCGCCTCACCGGCAAATGGCGGAGGAACGTAAATCACTGTTGCATCTGCATCTGTTTCTCTAATCGCCGACATCATACAGCCAAAGACCGGCACTTCGTATACCCCAAGATCCACCTTTTGTCCTTGTTTACCGGGGGTACAACCTCCGACGATATCGGTGCCGAATTCTGCCATCTTAGTGGCGTGGAAATGCCCTTGCTTACCTGTGATTCCTTGAACTATTACCTTGGCATCCTCGCCGATCCAAATACCCATCAAGCACCACCTCCAATCAATGAAACTATTTTTTCAGCCCCTTCTGCCAAATCATTGGCAGAATGGATATTCAAGCCGCTCTGGGCAAGGATATCCTTACCCTGATCTACATTTGTTCCGGCCAGACGAACCACCAAAGGAATGTTGAGATCGAGCGCCTTTGTCGCCTCAATTATTCCTCTTGCAATTATATCACAACGCATGATTCCACCAAAAATATTGACTAGGATTCCCTTTACATTTTCATCTTCAAGAATGATGCCAAAGGCGGTCTTGACCTGCTCTTCATCGGCACCTCCGCCGACATCTAAGAAATTGGCCGGTTCGCCACCATAGAGTTTGATGACATCCATTGTCGCCATCGCCAAACCCGCTCCATTGACCAGACAACCGATGTTTCCATCGAGATTAACATAGGATAAATCAGCCTCATCAGCCCTGATTTCAGCAGCGTCTTCCTCGGAAAGGTCTCGCATTTCATCCCATGCGGTTCGGTGACGGAAGTGAGCATTGGAATCGAATCCAACCTTGCCATCGAGAGCGATAATCTCGTCGTCCTCGCTTTTTACAAGTGGGTTGATCTCGACCATACTACAATCGTTATCGACGAATAAGCGGTAGAGATTGCCAATCAGTGTAAAAAATGATTTCAGTGCGGCCCCGGACAATCCTAAAGAGACACCTAAGTTCCTTTTCTGGAAGCCGAGTAAACCAGTCGATGGGTCGACCCAAATTTTGTGTATTGCTTCCGGTGAGTTCTCAGCCACTTCTTCAATATCCATCCCGCCCTCAGTAGAGGCCATTATCAATACCGACTTTTCCTCTCGGTCCACCAAGATCGCAAGATAGTATTCATGGGCGATTGCACAGCCAGATTCGACATAGAGATTACGTACTATTTTTCCTTCAGCACCGGTTTGTTTGGTGACCAGTAAGTTGCCGATGATATTGGTCGCATATGATTCGACTTCTTGACGGTTGAAGGCGATTTTCACACCACCTTCCATCACTATCGACGACCCATCTGGAGTGTAGAGGGTTCCCTTTCCTCTGCCCCCGGCGTGGATTTGGCTTTTGACCGCAACGATTTGGCTATCGAGGACGTCATAGGCTTGTAAGGCCTGTTCAACACTTGTACAGTGAATACCTTCAACCACTGCAACACCATTATCCCTGAAAAGGGCCTTTGCTTGATACTCGTGAATATTCATCTCAATCGGCCTTGCCACATGAACTAGAACCTTGAACCCTACGGATACCGACAACTTCACTGGACAGGGTTCAAACACCTTTGTCATCTGGCTATTACCATGCAGGTGGTCATTCTCGCTGGAGGGATCGGTTCGAGAATGCAGCCATGGACCAATTCCATACCAAAGCCGCTATTGCCGATGCTAGACCTGACTCTTTTGGAACGAGTTGTCGAAATAATTCCTGCGTCAATGGTCGACGAGGTCGTTGTCGCAGCTGGATACAAAGTTGAGATGATCGCCGAATATTTTGCAAAAAACGACCCAGGTTTCGATGTGACGATAGTCCGTGAAGAAGAGATGCTGGGAACCGGAGGGGCGCTGAAGAATTGCCAGGATTTCATCAGCGGTCGGTTCGCTTGCTTCAATGGCGACATCGTATCCTCGTTACCCTTTGAACAAATGATGGCCAAGCATGATGCCTGTGATGGAATTGGCACTTTGGGCTTGTGGGAGGTAGAGGACCCAACTCGTTTTGGCATCGTTGGCCTGAACGATAAAGACCAGATAACTCGTTTCAAGGAAAAACCACTACCGCACGAAGTATTCTCAAATCTGATAAATGCCGGCAGTTATATCCTTGAGGATGATATTTTTGCACTGATGCCTGATGGAAAACATAGCCTCGAACGAGATGTCTTTCCCCAACTAGCAGAACAAGGTCAACTATCAGGCTTCCCATTCAAGGGGTGGTTCATCGATGCTGGAACTCCGGTTTCATGGCAGGATGCAGTTAGTAGGTGCCTTAGTGAGCGGATGTTTACCAGTGGCTCAATGAATGGCAACTCATGGTATGCTAGCAAGGTTGTCAGCGCGGAAAACTCAATGATTGAGCAAGGTGTGTCCAATGCTGGTTCAATTGTGGATTCGACGATATTGAGGGGATCTACTATAGGAAAAGGTTCACGGATAACCCGTTGTTTAATCGGGAGTGATTGCCATATAGGGGATGGGGTAAATTTGACTGATGTAATCGTTGATTACGGCGCAAATGTGAAGAATGGCCACCAACAGAGGGGTGGGGTATTTCCTCTTCCGCAGCAATGAAGAAGGCGATTCAACAGGCGGCCATATGGCCGCACCACTAGTAGTTGTCAACTTCAAAACCTATGCATCTGCATCTGGACGCAGAGCAGATGCACTAGCAGCCCATATGGCATCACTCGACACAGATGCTAGATTGGTCGCTGCGGTGAGTGCGTTTGACCTATCCTCGGTAGCAGCTATCTCTGGGGTGGAGGTTTGGTCTCAGCACCTAGATGGCGTCTCACAAGGCTCGGCAACAGGCTGGCTGGAAATCAATACCGCTATTGAAAGAGGTGCTGCTGGTACTTTGATCAACCATGCAGAACACAAAGTCTCCATTGAAGATGTAAAGAAAATACTCGAGATGCTGCCCGAAGGGATGCCGGTTTGTGCCTGCGCTGCCGATGTCGATGAAGCGAGGGCTTTGGCCGCACTAGGTCCAACGTTCATCGCAGTAGAGCCTCCTGAACTAATCGGTGGTGATATCTCAGTGACCAGTGCTGACCCTGCTATCGTCAAAGACACGGTTGCCGCAGTAAAAGAGGTCAATCCGGAAGTGCGTATTCTTTGCGGTGCCGGTATCAAAAACGGCGCTGACGTTACCGCAGCAATCGCATTGGGTGCTGAGGGGGTTCTACTTGCAAGTGGAGTAACCAAAGCCGAGGATGTCAGGTCGGTACTCGAAGACCTAGTGAGCGGTTTATGAGGTTCTACAGCGAGCCATCTCGATAACCGATTGCTCGATTTTTGCTCGCTCTAGGTCCTCTCCGCCAGGACATGAATCCACATGACCACAGCCGCGGCATACGGCTTTGGAAGATGCTAGAGGCATCATCGAAAGGTCGGTCAATGGCCCTAGGCGTTGATAGAGTTCGTCCATCGCCACCAAGTCATTCTCTATCATCGTCATCGCCAACTCCACTTCGCCATTATTTGGTTGAAAGGAAGTTCGATGCCATCTACCTCGGTGCCAATCGATAATCTCGATAACCACCTTGTTGATTTTTTTCTCTTCGTCGGTGAAATCACTACTCAACCAAGCAATCATTGAAATGTGTTCCATACGAGCATGTTCGGTCATCTCCCTTCTCCCTTGCATGACAAACCGTAGCATGAATCGATCTCGGCCGATTCGCCAAATCAGATCAGGAGCGATATAGAGGTCCTTGCCTTGGTGTCGTACCGAG
>CAUYXQ010000143.1:0-4416 GCA_963577015.1 Candidatus Thalassarchaeaceae archaeon | reverse complement strand
CGATGTTATGAAATTTCTTGAAGAATCCGGACTTTACCTCCTTTGCCATGTGACAAGTGATGATTTTAATCAGATGCTTAAGGATACACACCCAGAAGGTCATGATCCTTGTGAAGATGCCGAAATAACAGCAAAAGTCGCATTTTAGCAGTGATTTCGATATAATTTCAAACTTAATGCCTTTTAGTCAAATTAGTCACTACATCAACAAAAAAATCATTCGACAGTGACCGATTTGGCTAGATTGCGTGGCCTATCGATATCATGGCCTAACTTAAGTGCGGCTTGATACGCGATTAATTGAGTCGGTATCACCGTCAGTAATGATGAGAGTAATGCTGCTGATGGGGGTACTGAAATCGAAATGTCAGCTACTTCGGCCAATTCATCATCACCCTCTTCGTGAATGAGAATAATCTTCGCTCCTCTGGCCTTACACTCCTGGATATTGGACAGGGTTTTGTACTTTAATTTGTCATTTGGGGCTATTACTACTACCGGAGAACCCTTTTCCAATAATGCGATTGGACCATGTTTCATCTCGCCTGCGGGATATGCTAAGCAAGGAATATAGGCAATTTCCATCAATTTTAGAGCACCTTCACGCGCTACAGGTGCCGAAACACCTCGGCCAAGGAAAAGCACACTCTTTGCACCGCAGACCGCATCTACAGCCTCTGCAATCGGTCCAGGATTGGCAAGATACTTTTCTATCTGCCCAGGGATCGTATGCAAATTGTCGATTAATTCACGCCCTCTTTCAGCCGAAAAAGAACGCGTACGGCCCATTTGAATAGCAAAGAGAATCAAGGCTGCTGTCATATTTGAGAACGCTTTGGTCGAGGCAACCGCTTGCTCGGGTCCAGAGTGAATATAGACACCCATTCCACATTGACGAGCGATGGAAGAGGCGACAACATTGATGATTCCCCAAACATTTCCTCCCTTTAATTGAATCTCCTTTACCGCAGAGAGAGTATCTGCTGTCTCTCCTGATTGTGAAACTGCTAAGTGAATTGCCTTTGTATTTATCACTGAATCATTATACCGAAATTCGCTAGCAACGTGGGCAACCGCTGGTACTCGAGCGAGTTCTTCAATCGCTATTTGACCGATTTGACAAGCGTGTAATGAAGTGCCACAACCGATTAATCGAACATGAGGAATCGCTCTCATCTCAGCTGGAGTCAATTTTAAACCACCGAGTTTTACCGTTCCTTGCTTGTGGCGAGTGCGTCCTATGATACACTGACGGAGAGCCTCGGCTTGTTCATGGATTTCTTTGATCATAAAATGTGGATATTCACCGAGTTCTACTTCACCCCACTCCTCCTCTAAAACCGTCGCTTCTGTCGAAGAAAGTTGACCACCCATTCGGGTGATTTTGAAGCCATTAGCGTCAATTTGTGCCAAATCACCATCCTCGAGGAAGTAAACTTCCTGCGTGTGTTCCATGAGGGCATGAGGATCTGATGAAATGAAAGTTTCATCCCTTCCTTTACCAATCACCAACGGAGAACCATTTCGTGCTACGATTATCTGATCATAGTCTTCAAAAACAGCACATAAGCCCCAAGTTCCGTGGACCCGCTTCAAAATTCTTCGAACCGCGACTATTGGCTTGCAGCCCCCTGATAATTCCAGTGCTATCAATTGCGCAAGAACTTCAGAATCGGTTTCAGAACTCAATTCGACACCCTTGACTGTAAGGTTACGCCTGACCTCTCTAAAATTCTCGATTATTCCATTGTGAACGATAGCGACTTTTCCATCGAATGAAAGATGAGGGTGAGCATTGGCATCATTGGCTTCTCCGTGTGTAGCCCACCTGGTGTGAGCAATACCGGAACTCCCCTCGACTCCTGCGGTAATGAGTTTAGCCAATCGCTCGACCTTGCCCGATTTTTTATAGATTTGAATACCGCCATTTTTCACCGCGATTCCAGACGAATCATAGCCTCTATATTCCAATCTACGTAAGCCTTCAACTAGAATAGGTGTCGCACCACGACTACCATAATAACCAAAAATACCGCACATTTCTATCACCTAAGATTGATTTTATCATTACAGACAGGACAATTTACCTTGGATAGCATCATATCTTTGACTGAAAATATAGCCGAACATTCACTACAGGTCACACTTCTTTCTGGAGTGGGTAAAGGAGGTAGTCCGTCTAGTGAAGGGAATCCCTCGAGTGGGGGTAGGCCCTCGAGCGGGGGTAGTCCACCGAGCGGGGGCAGTCCACCAAGTGGGGGTAGGCCATGAGGTGCAGGTGGCGGTGGTAATTCTGTTGCACCATCGGTTGAGACCTCTGCTAAAGACGGTATCACAACTCCTGGGAGTGGAGGAGGAGGAAGATTTGCAAAGAGCTCAGTGGCTATTTCAGCAGCCTCGCGCTCTTGCTTTCTCTTTACTCTACGTTCTAAACGCACAGATCCAGCACCTGCTTCAACTCGCTCTTCTAATTCCTGACCTATATCTCGCTCCTCTTCGACTTCGACGGTGAAGGGATTTAGTGAAATCTCGATTTCCTCATCCTCTTCAGAAATCGGCCCATCCTCTTCAGGTTCGACCAGACGTTCCAAGTCTGAATCTTCATCAATCAACTCTACCGACAATACGACATCTTCATGGGAGCGGCGAAGCGTAACTACAACCCCTACCAATAAGAAGAGCATTGCAATACCAATTGCAGCCAGTACCATTACCTTCTGTTCGATTGTATCACCGGGTAGTGGTGATAGTATTTGATCGAGAATAGATGGAGTGTCAATTATTGTTCCACCTTGAAGTGAAGCCAATGGGCGCACAGATAATGTCCCGGTTGGTGATATCAAAAGAATAAGTAAATCACTATCCATCTCGCCTGCGGCGAATAGATGACCCTCACTAAGCAAATCAGAGAATCCAATTTGAGTATCGACAGCATCTTGGAACATCGCATAACGCGATGTTGGTCCATGTATTCCAACTTCATCGTAGAATAATTGGTGGGAACCTCCAGCCTCGATAATCATTACTTTTTCAACCCCAGGTGCTGCGATTCGACGCGGTGATTGTAATGACCAGCTACCATCGGTAACCGCACTAACCACCTCGCTTAAACGGCCTTCTCCCTCAATCCAAGCCGCGATTAACAAATCCTCATTATCACGTATTATCACCTCTAATTGTTGGCCGCTGGCATTGTCACCCACGGTATATTGGAAAGACCAACCCGCTGAATGAATATCACCATGTGCATAATGTAATCCGGCTCGAGCGATACCGGTGATGTCATCTCTCATCTCCTGATAGAGTATGTGTGTGTTTTCCAAGCCGATGGCAACCGCTAAGGAATTGCCATCTTGTGGTTTGATGTCGACATCTACTACCACCCCTTCGGTAATAGTCCAACCATAAGTGAGATCTGGGTTTTCATTTGAGACCAAGAAAATATTGGTCATATCTTGCCAAGAACCACCGGTTGAAATATCACGATGATAACCAGCTAATACGACCTTACCATCTCTTTCCGCCAAATCTAGCCCCCAATACAGACCTTCGGATTGCTTTAATGCGATCATCGTTGAATGGGTTTCAGACATATCACCGACATATCCGATTGAAGCCATACCGATATCAGTGAGAATATAACCCAAATCATCGGTATTACGTTTGGTCCATGCGACTTGAGCTCTGTCGTCACTTCTTGCAACAACTGCAAATTCACCAGCCCAATCCGCTTCAATCAGTGTATCACCGGGCATACTCAAGGATGAACTAATCGTCCGTGCATGCAATTCACCATCCTTGGTGGTGAACAATAATGCACCTTTACCTAAGGAGACAAAGCCAACTGCATATTCATCTTCACTAAGTGATAGGGTCACTGGGGGGCCAAGGATGTATTCATCGACGATAATTCCAAATCGTAATTCAGAATTTTGCGCATCGACTCCATTACCTGCCAGTATTACCCTATAGGAAATCTCTCCCTTTTGCGTTGAAACATCACTAAAACGAACCTTGGCAAAACCACTGCTACTATTGGACCCTGGAACTACGATAATGGTTTGATTCTCAACATCTTGCCAACCATCACCCTCGGCCCAACGTGAAAGTGTTAACCTCAAATCAGTTGCATCGTTCTGTCCAAGGTTGTCTACTCTGACCTCAAGGGTATATGGGTAATTTACCTGAGGGATTACCGGTGAGGAGATTACCGCTCCGGTCATGAAACGTAGTGTCGGCTCTTCGGGCCTTTCCATAATCGTGAAGGAAAAACTGTATTCATTATCGGAGGCATCATACTCATTTTGCAAACCATTGGGATCGATACTCAGGGTCACGGTGTGTGTTCCTGCTACCGTAGCCCACCACCAAAGCGTGATTGGAATGGTTTCACCACTTTTAATGGAAGGAACTCTG
>CAUYXQ010000142.1:0-4434 GCA_963577015.1 Candidatus Thalassarchaeaceae archaeon | reverse complement strand
ACCCACAACTGGCGAGATTGCATTCTTACAAATGGATGGCGACTTATCTCCAGAGGAATACAATACCTGTATGGAATATAATTTCAAAGCTGCAAAGGAAATTCACCAAATTATGGTCGATGCTCTAAAGGCAAAATATGACGGAGGTGCTTGAATGGTAGAATTAGTTCCTTCCCTATTGCGCCAGGAATTAGCTAACCTAGCCGAGGCCGACCAGAGAATCGATGGCCGTTCACAATGGCAATCACGTGACGTCAACCTAGAGGTCAACTGCCTCTACAATGGCGATGGTAGTGCAAAGGTGATCTGGGGCGATACCATCGTCTACGCTGGTGTCAAGTTCGAGGTAAGAACCCCTTGGCCGGATAGACCAAACGAAGGGTCTCTGATGTGCGGGGCCGAATTACGCCCGATCGCTGGTCGTAAATATGAACCAGGGCCCCCTTCACCAGAGTCTATTGAATTGGGCCGGGTAGTCGATAGAGGAATCAGGGAATCAGGTTGTATAGACCTTGAAGCCCTGTGTATTATCCCGGGAGAAAAGGTCTATGGAGTAATGATAGACATCCACGTTCTTTCCGATTGTGGAAATATCTTCGATGCTTCAGCCCTTGCAGCAATCGCTGCTCTACGCACCACCACCGTGCCAGCAAGTACCTTCGACATCGGTGATGACCATGCATTACAGGTTTCCAAGGCACCGATGATGTGCTCATTCACCCGTGTTGGTGGCAGGTACGTCCTCGATGCTAACGAGCAAGAGGAATTGGGTGGTAACGAGCGTATCCACATCACCCTTGGTGATGATGGGCACCTGCATTCACTTCAGAAGGGGTTAAAGGGAGTATTCACACCGGCCGAATTTGCTGAGATACTCGATGTTGCACAGCAGAGATGCAAGGAACTGAGAGACATGGTAAGCGCTATGGAGGCGAACTGAAGATGGCAAAGAGAACCCAGAAGGCTGGAATCACTGCTAGATTCGGTGCGCGCTACGGTGTTTCGGTGCGCAGAAATGCTGGTAAGGCATTGACCAAGAAGAAGGCGAAATATACCTGCCCGGTCTGCCAATACCAGAAGGTTACCTTCCAATCCGTGGGCATTTGGGCCTGCAAAAAGTGCGGTCATACCTTTGCTGGTGGCGCTTGGGAACCATATACTCGTGCAAGCGAGGCGAACTCAAAGATCACCCGACGTTCAATCGAGGGTGCAACCACCGCTGATATGGCATTTATCGCTCAACAAGCGGCGATGGATTATGAGCGCAGCAATGCCGATGAAGAGGAGTGATTCTCGTAATGTGGCAACTTCACCTGACGGTGAACTCGCCAGAGGTAATCGCACTAGCGGCATCGTTAGCAAGTGAGGAGAAAGTCATCGTAAAGGGCGATTCACTTTCGTTCACATTGTCTGAGCCAAGAGCCAAAGATCTCCGGGCCATGTGGAATACCAGAGTACGGTCGCTGATAATTGCACACAATGTCCTTGAGGTGATGAGTTCATGAACCATGATTATCTCGGCCAAACATGTCTGATGAACAACGGTTGCAGATGGTGGTTGGCGAAGTGCAAAATGCACGGCAACAGGTTGCGTCTTTGAGTGCTCAAATCAAGGAGATTACTCAAACCATCACCGCCATCCAGCAGCACCCTGCCGACGCTGCACTTCACCGGCAGATGGGTGCGGTCTTAATCGAGGTTACCGACCGTGATGAACTGGTCAGGGACCTTGAGAATACCAACCAAAGAATGAGTGAAGCATTGATTACAATAAGGGAGAGAGAGGCCGAGTTGGTAAGTGCTTACGAAACTCTCAAGCAAAATCTAGGGGAATGAGTCGTGCTCACTGAACTCCATGAGTGGATAACCGCTGCCTGCAACCGCGGGGCAGTCCCAGTTCTCTCCCATCGTAATGGCGACATGGACACCATCGGTGCTGGTATCGCCCTTGCATCCTCGCGTCCTGAACTCATGGCTTGTGGTGTCCATATTGGCCGAATGGCCAAGCGCTTATGTGAGGAGATGAAAGCGCCTTTTCGCCAATTGTCGCAAAAACCATCATGGCCTGAAAAACTAGGCGGTATTATCGTCGTCGATTCGGCTGGGCCTTCTCAGACCGGACTGAGTCTTCCCGAGGGAGTGCCTCTCTGTATTATCGACCATCATGCAACCAGTGATTGGGATTTTTCTGATGATGATTTTGAATGTCGCTTAGAGCGGCGTTCTACAACTCAAATCATCCATGAATATCTTAGTGAATTTTCGCAAGAATCGTTGACCGATAATGTGCGCAAGTTGCTATTGGCTGGACTGATTACCGATACTGGACGTTTTCGCCATGCCGACGGACAGGCCTTGGCAACTGCGGCATCCTTGATGGATGGAGCTGGGTTTGAGTATCAGTCCTTTATCGAATATGTCGAAGAGCGTGTCACCTCGCCTTCTGAGCGAGGTGCACTGATCAAGGCCATGGCTCGAGCCAATAATCTCGAGGCTGGGCCATGGAATCTGGTTCACACCAATGCTTCGACTCTCGAAGGAAGAGTCGGTGGTGCGCTGGTTGGATTGGGAGCAGAGGTAGCAATGGTCTCTCGTTACAAAGATGGTAAGACACGTCTCACCGTTCGTGCCGCGCGTGTAAGTACACGCCAAGGCGTGCACTTGGGTAAAATGATGCAAACTTTAGCCGATAAACTCGGAGGAGAGGGTGGCGGCCATGATGGCGCAGCAGGCTTGACGGTCGCAGTGGAACGGATTGCTGCTGAAACCGCATTCATCAATCTCTTGGCTAAGACGAGGAGGGATGAGGGTGAATCCTGAATCGATTATCGAATCTTGGCAGAATGACGAGGATCTAATTGCACTAGAGAAGATGAGAGATGAATTGGGTTGGACTTCGTGGCTTGCAGTCGCAGAGATCGCCTTGCTCTATGGCAGTCCGCTAGCGGATATCCTCAGAGGTGAGATGACTGCGGCCGAAAATGCCGTGCTCGATTTGGTTGTGATGCGTATCTCCGGAGAGGTCGGCCTAGCCGATGTCGATAAGGCATTAGCTGTGGTTCGAAATCCCGAGCAGCGTGATCTACTACTAGAAGGCCGTCTGCGTATGGAGGCGGGGTTAATCCGTTTTGAGTCGGAGGATTTTGAGCAAGCACGTGAAGATTTCACCTGGGCCGAGACCCGCTTGAAAAGCGTGGCCAAGGCCAGCCGTGAACACGATATATCGCTCATAAATAAGGCCGCTTTTCATCTCGCTCTCGACGAACCGTTGATGGCTTTGCAGGTTTACGGGGAAATCTCGCGCAAGGATGGCCACGCTGATGAGACAATCGCTATTTCGCGCATGAATGCGGCGCGTATCCTGTTGGCATTTGGCCGTATTACCCAAGCGCTGCGTAATTCATTCAATGCCCATACCCATGCGATTCTTGCCGAAAACCTGGCATTGGCAATCGAGGCTGGTGCTATCTTTGTCGAGATAGCACTACCATATATAGAACAGGAGGCTGTTCGCATGAAAGAGTTATCAGACACTGCTAAACCACGTGATGCTGAGGAAGAGGAAATCAAGCCAGAAATCCATCCAGAAGATATGGAGGGTATCCTTTCGTGGTGTGTCGACAAAGCCACCGCAGACCTTGGTGGCAGCGAGAGGGGTGATCTCAAAGCACTGCTAATCCTATGTGAACGAGCACAACGAGTGGACCTCTTTAATTCGACTTTAAAGAGATCAGGTGAAGTTGAGGATGTCGAATTTGCCAACCTCTGTTATGCTCTTAGCGAGGGTGATGAATGGAGTGCCCGCATCAGTGAACTCGCTGCACTTGAAGCCAATTTCTGAGATCGATTAATTCCTGTTCATCCCAATGTGTCATCTCGGGATTATTTGGCCACCATCGTACTTCGCTGACTTTTTCGTCGCTACTATTCCACCACGTGCGTGTATCTTCAACCTCGACCCAACCCACTAGGCCATCGGGGTAATAATCGCTATTCCACCGTTTGAAAACACCGGATAGTCCGGTCTCTTCCGCTAGTTCTCGCATCAGAGTATGTTCGGGACTTTCATTGATTTCACAATGACCACCTGGTAATTCCCAACCTCGTTTAGGATGTCTTACCAATAGTATTGCATCATCGTTTTTTCTGGTCACCAAGGCTAGACAAAAACTAGGATGCATCAGAGCATCTCCTTGGCTTTGCGCAGATATTCATCAGCCCATTGCTCTCCGGAAGTCACTAGTGATCGGGCAAGGAAGAAGGCCTCTGCACTATCACCGGCAGCGATTAATGCTTTGAGACGCACCTCTTCTTGATTGATGGATTCTTCATCTTCATCTTCGACCACTTCCTTAGCGGCAGAGGGAGGGGTTAGTTCGATCATCTTAGCAAGGAAATCCTTGCGTGTCTCGACGCTAGGACCCGACCAGGGTT
>CAUYXQ010000141.1:0-4437 GCA_963577015.1 Candidatus Thalassarchaeaceae archaeon | reverse complement strand
AATTCATCCCTGACTGTATGATGCGGGCGCAAGGACTGGACGTGGTCATAACAGAGCCATGCTTGGTCTATCTCATCCCGCCTCTCGTGCAAGCGGCCCAATTCCAACCACAATTCATGATTTGCTGGACGGTGGGCGAGCAGGTGCTTGACTAATTCGATGAATAAATCATCATGACCTGCTCGGCGTATTCGTTCCAGTCGACGGCCATAGATGATATTGGCACGCTGGTCGGTAAAGTCGAGGCGCTTGCATCTCGTGCTGAATCCTAGCAAATCGGATTCTCCTTTACGACGGAACCATTCCTCGGCATCAAGTGGGTCAGCGAGGAATGCAGCTTCCAATAATTCACAGCCAATAGGCAATAATTCAACGCCTTTGAGTTGATCTAAACGCTCTGATTCTCGGCCAAGTACCACGAATAAATCTTCGAGCACAACGTGAAGACCAGCCTCGTCTTCAAGGGTTGTCTTGATGGTAGCAAGACAGCGCCAATTACGCTCATCGGTGAAATCATAGAGCACTGCCTGACGAGCATTCTGTTCTGCCCAAGCAAGATTTTGTTCAGCATTATCCGGGTCTCGGTTGGCTAATTTGACAAAGCGTTCGGCCTGAGCCCGATGGCGATTACCGAGATTGCGCCGCGGGTGCTGCAGAACATCGGTCTCCCTCATCTTCACCACACTCACTGAACAGAGGTGAATGGCCCATGGTCTAAACCATAGGGGATGCAAGCATCATAGCCAATCTTACTAGTCAAACCGTTTTCATCTCGAGTTGGGTCGAGGCTACTACCTTTCTCACCACTAAGAATGATGGTGTCACGGTCGGGTTGCCATCTAGTCATCAAGGCCCATTCTACTCGCGCCGGGTCCTCGATATCTATATCTTCATCGACAATCGTCACCATCTTCATCGAGCGATGACCAGCAAGTGCAGCCATGATTGCGTTTCTAGCATCCTCTGGACGCTTGACCTTGATTTTGACCACAGCAGCCAACCAACCACAACCGCCTTCACTCATGTGTACGTCCAAGCATTCACAGACCTCATTGACTGCTTGTTTGATGGTTGGGGCCCTTGGCAATCCCATCAGAGTGATGTGTTCGGCCTCAGCCGGGATCAGTGCATGGAATATCGGGTCTTGACGATGATGAACCCCGTCGATTCGAATAACCGGTTCTTGACGGACGTCATCGACTGTGCCGGTGATGTCGACATATGGCCCCTCATCATCACACTCTTGGGTAATACTACCCCACATCGCATATTCAGCATCGGCTGGAACCGAGATACCGTTAGCTAGTTTGACCAATTGTAAGGGTCGTGAGTAAATCTTCTCGTGCAATGCAGCAGCTACGGTCAATTCGTCGAGGTTGTGGTCAAATGACATAGCGGCAGCCAGTAAGACCACATAATCTGGAGCATTGACGATGGCTATCGGCAATTCCTCCTGTTTTGCCAGCGCCTTATCGGTCATGGTGCGCAAATGTCGTGGAACCAATCGTGCTACGAGATGATTCTCATCACGCAGGAATTGGCGGTGAAAACTCATATTGCGAATACCATCTTGCTCGGCTATTATAACGCTGGCCGACATGTAACGTCCACGGTCTTGGCGCCAGTGATGAGGAATTGGTAATGTTGTTAAATCCACAGGGGATTGGCTGCATTGCTGAACCAAACCCGCTTCGATAATCTCAGGTGTAGAAGGATTGTTCATCGCCCATTGCAAAAGGTCGAGAAACTCCTCCGCTTTGATGTTGAGGGCAGTACATATTCGGCTTCTGGTCAGGAAATTAATGGCGGCCCTATGACCAGGGGATTGTTCGATGGATTCGAATATTAACATCTCATGTCCACGAGCCCGAGATATGTCAAACATCTCATGGATTAGACTTACCTTATCGCTAACGAGTGTCGCTGCACTAAGAGCATCTCTAAAGGCCATGTACGCTCCAGATGAATGGCATCCTTCAATATTGGTATGCCAAGCAGGCACATGTGCTCGCAATGAGCCGAAGCACATCGGCACCATGAAATAGAGGAGGTAGGTCGCATGGTTGCTTCTAAAGAGGATTTATCATGGGTCGAGGATTGTTCGGTGGATCGAAAATGGCCAAGGATCGACAGAAGTTCAGGTGGGGAGACCGGCGCTACAAGCAGAGAATGCTCCAGAGTCGCGCCAAGCACGATCCCTTGAGCGGTTCAACTCAGGCCAAGGGAATCGTTATCGAGAAAGTCGGTATCGAAGCTAAACAACCTAACTCCGGAATTCGTAAGGCGGTCAAGATTTCACTGATTAAAAATGGAAACAAACTCACCGCCTTCGCCCCTGGTGACGGCGCAATCAACTTTATCGATGAACACGATGAGGTAATGGTCGAAGGTATCGGCGGCAGTAAGGGGCGTTCATATGGTGATATCCCTGGTGTTCGCTACAAAGTCATTCAAGTCAACGGTGTCTCATTGGATGAGATGGTTAGAGGACGTAAGGAGAAGCCAATTAGGTGATTTACCATGTCTGATGAGGAAGTCGTAGAAGAGGAAACCGTCAGCGAAGAGAGCGAAGAGATTCGCCCCATCGCTGGTATTGGAACATTGGTCTTTGGCAAGTGGGATGCGAGTGAGGTCACTTGCAGAGACCCCGGGCTTGCACCATACATCAATCTCAGCACCGTAGGTGCACCGCACTCAGGTGGCCGTCATGCAAATGCTTGGTTTGGCAAAGCACGCCTTTCAGTAGTTGAGCGCTTCATCAACAAGCTAATGCGCACCGGCAAATACACTGGTAAGAAAATGGGTTCTATCAAAGCATTCGATGCCGCACTCGACATTATAGCCGAGCGCACTGGAGCCAACCCCTTACAGATCTTCGTCGATGCAATTTGCTACGGCGCACCGATGGAAGAGATCACCAGAATCAAATTCGGTGCGGTCTCTCAACCAAAGGCGGTTGATTCCTCACCATCTCGCCGACTAGATGTCGCTTTGAGCCACCTCGCAAAAGGTGCACAACAAGGCACAAGGAAGTCAAAGAAGACCTTGACTCAGTGTATCGTCGCTGAAATCACCAAGGCCAGCACTGGCGATATGACCTCCTTTGCGGTTTCCAAGAAGGAAGAGGTTCAGCGTATCGCTGCTTCCGCCCGCTGATAATAGCATTCATCTGTTCTCAGTTGCTTGATTGAGCAAGCTGGATATGAGTCGGATTGATAAACCCCTTGCAGGTGGCCGACACATCCACAAAGGTGTTTGCCATGGGCCGAAAGGAAGACAATATCAAGCGTGCAACTGAAGTAATGCATCACCTGCCACAAATCCGTAATCTGTGCATCGCTGCACACATTGACCACGGAAAGACCACACTCTCAGACAACTTGATTGCCGGTGCGGGAATGATGTCTGAGGACTTGGCTGGAAAGAGCCGAGTTCTCGACTTCGACGACCAGGAGAGTGCCCGTGGAATCACCATCAACGCCGCATCTGCTTCTATGGTTCACACCGTCCGTGGCGAGGATTATCTCATCAATTTAATCGATACTCCAGGACACGTGGATTTCGGTGGCGACGTCACCCGAGCAATGCGTGCTGTCGATGGCTGTTTCATCCTCGCTTGTGCGGTTGAAGGACCGATGCCTCAGACTGAAACCGTGGTTCGCCAAGCTCTAAAGGAGAAGGTTAAGCCTGTTCTATTCATCAATAAGGTAGATCGCCTAATCAATGAATTACAGGTCACTCCTGAAGATATGATGGAGCGATTCAAGGAGACTATAGGCAAGGTCAATCGTCTGATTAAGCAATTCGCCCCAGAGGAGAAGAAGAAGTCATGGCAAGTCAGCGTTCAAGATGGCACCGTAGCTTTTGGTTCGGCATATCACAACTGGGGGATAACCGTACCCTTCATGGCGAGAACTGGAATATCATTCAAGGAAATATTCGAGTTCTGTCACAATGAGCAACAAAAGGAATTATCTCGCAGAGCCCCAGTACACGAGGTTCTACTCGACATGGCCGTATCAAAATTACCAGGCCCTGTCGAGGCACAGGCATACCGTATCCCAAATATTTGGCAAGGTGACCTAGAAAGTCCAATCGGTAAAGCAATGATGGAGTGCGACCCCAAAGGAGACCTTGCAATGATGATCACAAAAATATGGATGGATCCGCACGCTGGAGAAGTAGCGGTTGGTAGAATATACTCCGGTTCAATCAGTCAAGGCGAAATCATCTGGGCAATAGGCGCTAGCAAGGGTGAGAGAGTCCAGCAAGTCAGCATGATGGTCGGTGGTGACAGAATCACCGTATCTTCAGTCGTTGCTGGAAATATCGCCGCCGTAACTGGAATTCGCAGTGCTGCTGCAGGTGTCACAGTCGCTTCTAATGAAGATTTTGAGCCCTTTGAGCCAATTCGCCACTACTCAGACCCTGTGGTTA